>CAZFSN010000047.1:0-5455 GCA_964521815.1 uncultured Ignavibacteria bacterium
AAACCCCTAAAACCATGAGCATTAGAATCAAATGTTTTATCTTAGTCAATATTCATACCATATTATTTGAATTATCAATCTTGTTGCTTCAAAAAAGCTTCAATCAATCAGCAATATCACGGACGATTCATGGCTGCAGCGGGAGATGTAAATGGTCGTAGCGACAGCTTGTATTTGCATGTTTTCGGTTCCATCAATAAATAAATCGAAGCTTAAACGACTCATTCATACAACATATTAACTTATAATAAAAGTCATTTAGTGTCAACAAGATAATCCCCGCTCGATATCTAAACAACCACCAAATAGGGCATCCAGGCCCGCGTTTTATACAATATAATCGGCCAAAAGCTCGATATCATAAATCCTGGCGAATTTTGAAGCTTAAAATCGCTACAAAACAATCGATTAGGTGTTCAGGTTTGAAAATGTTCGAAGTAGCTCAGAGCCCTGCCCCGTTAGGGATGGCTTTCGCCACGCTCCTGACGTGTATTCTTGTCATTCTCCTTTTCTCTTCTTCTGTCATTCCCGTGAAAGGGCTTGTTGAAAAAGCCCCGTGTATGTCATTGCGAATCCCCGCGTCAAGCGGGGTGAAGCAATCTGGATGTATACAGCTCAGTGACTTACAGATTGCTTCGTCGTCCTTTGGACTCCTCGCAATGACAGGGCTTAAGGTTTTTCAACAAGCCCGCGGGGATGGGTCCCCCGGCTGAGTAATGCACTGATAATCAATGCCCCAAAGAATAATTCTATTTGTGAAAAATAAAGACAAAAAACTGATACTTTATTTAATTTTATGTAAAAACTGCTTGCAAATACTAAAAAGCGATAATTAACATATTGTAATAATTAATGCCGAAGGTCGGAATCGAACCGACACGGGGTTTTGGCCCCACCGGATTTTGAGTCCGGCGCGTCTACCAATTTCACCACTCCGGCATTACGGTCATTTCACGAACCCTGATATTACACAATCATACCCGCCGAGTCAAGCCAAATATGGCGGAAAATTAGGTTATAAAGTAGGGGTCGATTTAAAATCGACCCGCGGGCTGGTCTGAGACCAACCCCTACTTGTAAGGAAGTGATACGATCATGTAAGGGCGTGATCTTGCGTCCGCCCGGTGGATGTGCGGCTATTTTCTAAATGCCTTAACCGCCGCCATAATATTATCCATCTTGGCTTTGGTTTCCTCGATAGTCCGGGTCTTAAACCCGCAATCCGGACCGATCCAGAGTTGATCTTCGGGGATATATTCCAACGCCTGTTTTATCCGGCTTTTGATGGTCTCGATATCCTCGATCTTATGCGTATGAACATCGACCACGCCGAAAGATATATCTTTGGTAAACGGATACCGCTTGAAATATTCCAATAGATTGAGATCAGAATTCGAAAATTCAAGATCGAAATTATCCACCGGAATTTCCAGCATCTTGGGATATATTTTTTCGAATGTCCCGTAGCATATATGAGTGATAAAATAAGCGTTCTGATTGTCAGTCACTTTGTGCATGGTCTCGATCGCCAGGTCAAGCTCATCTGTGCGCACCGAAATAGCCGGCTCGTCTATTTGGATAATTTTACAGCCGGCTTTTATCAAGGCAGTCACTTCTTCACGGATACAATCCGCCAGCGCCAAAGCCGCCCCCCGACGGTTATCATAGTATTCATTAAATGACCAATCCATTATAGTGTATGGCCCGGTTAAAATACCCTTAACCGGCCGGGATGATTTCGCTTGCGAATATTGCCACCATTCTACGGTCAAAGGCCCCGGCCAATCGACCTTACCGATAATAATCGGCTTATAGTAAAAGCGATTGCCATAAGATCGGACCAGGCCGCCTTTATCGAAACCCGGCATATTTTCGGCAAAAAACGCCACCATGTCGCCACGATACATTTCGCCATCGACAAATATATCGACCTGGGCCTCGGTTTGATATTTCAGCCATTCATCGATCGCTTGTTTTTCAAGCGATTGTAGTTGCTCGACGGTAATTCGCTTTTTATTAAAATCGGCTCTTGCTTTAATAAGATAGTCCGGCTTGGGAAAAGACCCTACGGTCGTCACCGGCAGGAATGGAAGATTCAGTCCGAGTTGTTTGAGTTTGGCATCCATTATAAAGCTCCTGTCGGCGTTTTAGCTACATCCGCGCACAATTTAAGCTTATTAAACGCCCTGTCGCGCGGTAAAAATTCCAACCCGCATGATGTTGTAATATAAACCTTTTCAGATTTGATTTTGTTGATAATCGCCTCGGCTTTTCTGCTTATTTCAGCAGGTTTTTCCATCTTGGTATTTCGCCCGTCGATTAATCCCAAACCGATATTTTTCGAAAAGCCGGCTAACGCTTTATCCAGGCCGGGGGAGTAGGTGAAATCGAAACAGATACCGTCGACCGGCAGATCGGCCAGATTGTCGATCTGGGGAGTGGCATCGCCGAAATACAGGGTGATCAGAATCTCAGGGATAACTGTCTGAGCTATCATTTTCGCGTAAACTGATTTAAATAACTCAAAATCATCGGGATTATGCAAAATAGCGGGTTCATCAAACTGAATTAATTCGGCGCCATTGGCTTTTAGTTCGCCAATTTCCTTAATATAAATTTCCGTTAATTTAGCTAAATTGCCTTCGAAATCATTTTCGACTATTGACATTTTCAGAAAGCTATAAGGCCCGAACATAATCACGCTGACTTTATCTTTCGCTATGGTTTTTGCGAATCTGAAATCATCGACCAGAAGCGGCTTGATAGAATTTAAATCTCCTACAATCTTTGGCTGACGGTAAAGGAAATTTGTATCGAAAAAACGCAACAGCCCGGCAATTTCGAAACCTCTGATTTTGCCGGCGATATATGACAGCGGGTCGGCGCATCTGATTTGCCCATCGGTGACTATGTCACAGCCGCTAGCCAGTTGTTCATCGATTATCTCCGTCACGGTAGAATCCAGAATCCTGGCGACTTCATCTCGGCTTATATTGCCCTTATCCAGCTTATTGTAGGCCTGCCTGAGTTTCTGTTGTTCCGGCTTACTGCCTACTCGCGGATAAGATGAATGGTTTTTAGACAGTATTTTCATGAATTCTCCGGGCCTTGTTCTATTTTAAAACTAATTTTCAGCTAAAAATGATAACGGTTCAGTCAATTATTATAAATTAAACAATTTTGCCAAATCGACAAGCGAAATAACGAATTATAAGTCTACAGATATCTGAGCCGGTCGGGCTTTAATCCTTAACATTTTAACGATTAAGCCCTTACAATATTAGAAATCAGATTTTTCCAAATCCTGCCAGTACTCTCCTGATCTTAATTGTCGTTGAAACTCGCCATTAAATTCTTTTTGGCCGGGTATCTGTTCCGGCCATTTGGCCTTAAATAAGCTGTCGGCGGTATCATATTTTCCGGCGTATATATAATCGAGCATTACTTCCCATAATTTAACTGGTGGATTTTTATATAGTTCGGGATCTGCTTTATAGTCTTTTTCCGCCCATTGTTTCATTTGCTTATCCAGCTTTTTTAAATCGGCTTTGGTGATTTCTTTAAGCAAATAATCGGAGAATCTATAATTGGCCAGCCGATATCGGCCATCATGCCATTCCCAGATTGTCAGCGGCATCGGCGATTTTTCCAAAGGTGCTTTCCATTCGCCGAAAGTGGGATCTTTGAAAATGATTTCCGGAATCGAGTCCTTATCCAAATCTTTGAAAGAAAAATCGTTAGAATATTTTATATCAAGCTGTCCTACGTCTCTGGCAATTTTATCCTCCAAGGCGTGAATACTGGCGTGACTGCAGCAATTACCGAGGCCCGTGTTGCCGAAAACGATTATTTCATCTATGCCATTGTGATTGATATCTTTGCTGTATACCGGGCCTTTGGAGCCTGGCGTATCTTTCGCGAAATCATAGAGCCAGACTGTTTTGCACATAGTCGACATGGCCGGCGCGCGGCCCAGCCTCAGCAAAAATTCCTCATGATCGACTTTTTTATCGGGGCCGATGACATCATAAGTTATAGCTGTGTACTGTCCTAAAGTCACCGAATCTTTGACTTCTCTTATGTAGCTTAATTGCGCCGATGATATAACCGGAAACAGGCCGATTATTGATACTATTGCCGCGAAATTGACTAACAACCTTTTCATGATTCTCCTTCGTTTAGGTTTCCGCTTACAATTCCAAAAACGGAACCGGAATAAAACACAATATAAATAATAATAAGCAAAAATAACCGATTGCCAACCTTTTTTTATCCAGCGGTATTTCATCGAGCATTGTCGGGGGATGTTTAACTTTCACCAGAACCAAACCCAGAAAGATCCAGACAAGCCAGCCAATCCACCAGAAAGACAAAACAGCCATCGTTAATAAGACGACATAAGTAATCTTGATTTGATGCTTGCCGAACATGGCATAAACGATATGCCCGCCGTCAAGCTGACCTATTGGCAGAAGGTTTAGCATAGTGACAAAAAACCCCACCCAGCCGGCGAAAGCCACCGGATTCATTACCGCCATGAAGCCATCGGGGGGAGAGGGTTGGACCAGTTTTATTATCGCTTTGAGCAGCAGCGAATCGCCCAGAAAGAACATCCCCAATGTATTAGAGGACTCGGGAATAAAAGTGGGATGCGCGAAACCCCAGATAACTATCGGGACGGCCACCAACATCCCGGCCAGAGGACCGGCCGCGCCGACATCCAATAATTGCTTGCGGGTAATGAAAGGCGATTTCAGTCTGATAAATGCCCCCATCGTGCCAAGCGGGTTCGGGAAAGGCAGAAAATAGGGATAGGTCACCTTAACGCCATGCAGACGTGAGGCGGTATAATGTCCGAATTCGTGAAATAGCAAAATTCCCAGAAGTGAAAACGAAAACGGCATACCGGCCAAAATAATTCTTGATGGTTCCCGCCAGAACATTTCCGGCTTGCTTAAAAAATCCACTCCGGCATAGTAAGCGCCGGCGATTAAAGTCAGCGCCAGAGTTAATAAAAACAGTATGATATTAAGCCAGGGAATTTTATTGATTGCCGCCTCTCCGGGAGGCCGAACTCTGATTACCACTTTCGGTTCTGTAACTAAAACCTCGGCTTTTCCCGGAAGGTACGCGATTCTATTCGAGATATCGATTTTTGACGGCAAAAAAGGCGGAATCAGGTTTCCTCTTAATAGTACATCCCCCTTGCCGCCATAAATCACATCGACCTCAACATAGCCTTTCAAGGCTTCAATATAAGATTTTATTAACTCATTGGATAACATAATATTATTAATATTGACTAAACCTATACTTTATGTCATCTATGGTAGCGTTTGAGGCGAAATCGAGAATAAATATCTCATAATTTTCAAC
This sequence comes from uncultured Ignavibacteria bacterium, assembly GCA_964521815.1. Lineage (GTDB taxonomy): Bacteria > Zixibacteria > MSB-5A5 > UBA10806 > 4484-95 > JAAEQD01. The sequence goes on from CAZFSN010000047.1 coordinate 5,377, forward strand.
TCCCTGCTTAGACGGCATATAGGAATACGCCACTTTTAAGCCATCAGGAGAAATAGCCAGGTAAAATTTGTCGCCGCCG
>CAZFSN010000047.1:5465-16838 GCA_964521815.1 uncultured Ignavibacteria bacterium
TAATTTTTGCCCATAGCCTGATAATAAATATCGACATCACCGTTGGCATCCTCCAGGTAAGCGAATTCGGAATCACTGACCGCGGCCGGATAGAAGATCGGGTCGCTGTACCAATCCGCGTTACGGTTAGTCATCTTTTTGGGTTTGCCGCCTGCTGAGGGCAATCCATAAATATCAGGAATTACCCGGCCCGCGTTGTGACCGGCTTGAAATAGGACAATGTCATTGCTACAGGACAAATTTTGTACCAAAGGTAGGGATCGCCGAAGACTAAAAATATTATCGTTATCAAAAAGAGTTCTTTGTTTTCCGTCAGTCAGGCTTTTCAAAATAAAAGCTCCATCATCATTATCGTAGTAAATCACGCACTTATCGCATAGGCAATAATGTTGACCTTTTAACGGGAAACATTCTTTCGATGTTCCCGTCAATATGTCATATATATTCAATAAATTGGTCGAAATTCCATTGGTGTCCTTATCGCTGCCGGTCAAATATAAAAAGCACGAGTCGGTATAAAATTTTGGCTTAAAAGCGTTTCCCAGCGGTATATCGGGTATAATTTCCTGTTTCAACGAAAAATCATAATACACGATTCCGGTGGCCCGGTCCTCGTACCGGTCAAACAGGCCGTCATCGAACCGTATTAGCGATGTATCACGGGCGTAAACCAGCTTTTCGCCGGATGGCGAAAAGCTGCCTACTCTGTCGGCGAAAACATTGTTGGTCAGTCTCACCAGATGGTAGTTCCCGCCGAGGATAATCGCCGCCTGAGGCACCAGCGTTGAATCCAAACCAATTTGCTTTTCGATCTCCTTGATCGCCTCCTCGGTCTTATTTTCCTGCCAGAGTTTGTTAGCATAGGCCAGCTCAGGTAAGATATTGGTAATATCCAATCTGTCACGCGGAATGCCTTTTCCAGCAAGGGAAATAGAGCAAAAAGTAGTCAGGAATGCTATCGTCAGGATTGCTATTATTATCGATCTGTGGCAGTTAAACAAGCAATTCTCCTTCAAATTCAGCCTGCAATTACTCATCGGTCAAAGCGCCTTATTGCCTTATTCAACTAGAATAATATAGAATTACTAAAATTTCTACTGCTAATTAAGTCGCTTTGTTCGAAATTTGACTATGACCTAATTGGTATTACAGCGGGGGCAGGAATTCTTTCCTGTCCCGGAGGACGATCTAATTTCGTCAGGAATGGATTTCTGACGATGCGGGAAGGTGGAGTTCAAGTCCAATTGGAACTTGACGGCCCGATTATTCACAGCCGTTCGTCAAGCCCTAAACAAACCTGACCTACACTGCTTCGGAATTACGGCTTTATACCCAATTGACTCTATATACTATTAAGTCAACTTGATCTTCCGATAAATATATTGACAATGAACGCCTGTTATTTACATTATCATTGTCAAGATATTGGAACTGCTGTACAAATGAAATGTACATGTTCAAATAAATGAGGGCGACATGCGTTGTAGATTAACTATCTTTATTGTCTTACTGATTACAGCCGCGGTTGTTAGAGCGGAAGTATATAAGCAAATAAGGGTACTGAATCCCGATCAGACAACCCTGCAAAAGCTCTCTGAATTTGAACCGGTTGACTACCGGCCCGGTCAATACATTGAAATCATCGCCGATGAATCGGGCTTTGAGAAGATTAAAAGTCTGGGGATCGCTTATGAAATTATCCATGATGATTTAACGGCTTTTTATCAAAGCCGTTATCCGCTCGGCACAACGATGGGCGGGTTTCGGACATATTCAGAAATAAGCGCCTTCCTGGATTCAATGGCCAATAATTATCCATCATTAGTAACAGCCAAGACCTCTATAGGTTTGTCTCACGAGGGGCGGGAGTTGTGGATGGTTAAAGTTTCCGATAATCCATATCTTGATGAGGATGAGCCGGAGATATTTATCAACGGCTTGCATCACGCCCGCGAACCGATAACATCCGAAGTCTGTGTTGAGTTTATCAAAAGACTGGTCGAGAATTATGGGACCGACCCGGAAGCTACCGAATTAGTCGACAACAACGAATTCTTTATCTTGCCCATCGTCAATCCGGATGGCTATGAGTACAATTGCCTGATTCATCCGAATGGCGGTGGTATGTGGCGTAAAAACCGAAGGAATAACGGCGGCAGCTATGGAGTTGATCTTAACCGCAATTACCCATATTTCTGGGGCTATGATAATAGCGGTTCATCCGGAAGTAGCTATAGCGATGTCTATCGCGGCCCTTCTGCCGGTTCGGAGCCGGAAATTCAGGCGATGATGGATTTTATAGTCGGCCATGATTTCGCCTGGATAATGAATTATCATTCATACAGCAATTTATTGTTATGGCCCTGGGGTTACAACGGCATTGCCAATGATGATGCCGATACTTACCGGGAGTTGTTTGGCGACTACGCCGAAGATACGCTCGGTTATGAAGTTGGAACCGCCTGGCAAACGCTGCGTTATAACGCCAATGGTGATGCCTGCGATTGGGGCTTTGGCGATGAAATCACTAAAAAGAAAATGTATGCCATAACTATTGAAATAGGCGGCGGTTCGGATGGTTTCTGGCCGCCGCCGGAAAGAATCCCCGTTCTGGCCGCGGAAAATATCAACGCCTTGCTGAATTTTTCGCATAAAGCCTATGAAATTTACAAGCGGCGCAAGCCCCCGGCTCCTGATATCATCGAGCCTATAGCCGCGCCGGTGAATCAGAGTATTTTCCTTCGCTGGCAGACTACGGAAATCGATACTTTTAATAACGCTATCAACTATAAGGTCATGGAAAAATCAGGCTATCAGGTAATAACGCAAACTTGTGAAACCGCCTCGGACTTCAATTTCAATGAATTTCTGCTAAGTTCGGCCAGATTTCATGGCGGCGCGTATTCGTTATATTCGGGCCAAAATTATAATCGACGAGCAACGGTCACGCTAAAGGAACGACTCGATGTAAGTTCGGGCGATACGCTGATTTTCTGGACCTGGTACGATATACAAAACAATTATGATTACGCCTATGTGGAAGCTTCGACCGATGGACAAACCTGGATTCCATTGAATGGCGATCATTCGACCGATTACAATCCCAACAATCACAATGAGGGTCATGGTATTACCGGCAGTTCCGGTGGCTGGCTGTTGGCCAAGTATGATATAAGCGATTATATCGGTCAGGAAATTAATATTCGATTCCGCTATTGGACCGATGGTGCGACTACGGGGGAAGGTATTTATATTGATGATATTCATCCTTATGAGACGTTTCTATCATCGAATTTGTTGACGGAATCAGTTGCCGGAGATAGTCTGTTAATCGGCCTTTATGAGTCGGGGACCTATTATTTTCAAGTCGCCGCGCGCGATGACAGGGGAGACTTATCGGAGTGGTCCCGACGATTCGCTGTTGAAATCAGCGATGAGGTTTACACTGTATCCGGTCTTGTCGAATTAATGGATAATCCGGTCAGTCTGGAGGGATCTGTCGTCAAAATAATCGGACTTGGGCTGATTGACACAACCGATTTGGCCGGCCATTACTCGATCAGTGACGTTCCGGCCGGTATATATAATATCACCGCCAATCATTATGGATATTTCAGCGCCGGAATAAATGATTTCCATGTCTTTTCCGACACTGTAACAAATTTCCTGCTGGAACCGATACCTGATAATATACCGATTCTTATAACCCCGATCGACGGCACGGTATTCGATACGTTCCAGGTCAATTTCAGCTGGCAGGAAGTCGATGACGCGAACAGATATTGTTTTGAATTGGCGACGGATGAACTTTTCGATAATATTATTGTCATCGATTCAAACCTTTCAGCGGCTATGTATGATTCCGATTCTCTGGCCAACTCCTGGTATTGGTGGCGGGTAAAAGGGGCGGTCGATCAAAATTGGGCTGAATATTCCGAGGTCTGGAGTATATTAGTCGATTATGATGCCAGCTATGTTGATTTTTTGCCCGGCGATGCCAATGGAGACTGGTGGGTCACTGGTTCGGATGTCACTTTTCTGGTGGGTTATTTCCGAAGTGCCAATCCGCGTCCGGATCCATTTCTGGCCGGCGACGCTAATGGTGATTGCGTGCTGACCGGGCCGGATGTCACTTATCTTGTTAATTTTTTCCGGGGTACAGGCGATCCACCGATACGCGGCGATTGCCAGGTTGTCATTAATTATAAGGCTGGTTCTGCCGAAGATTTTTAGTAATGAATGAAAGCGAACCGATAACGCCATTTCCCGGCAAAGAAAATATAGGCTTTGACGGCGGCGGAGACCTGGTCAACCAGATCAGCCGCCTAAGCGATGCCAACAGAAGACTTCGCCGGAAAATATTCGACCACTATACGGTTTTTGAAATTTCCCGGCACCTGTCATCCATGCTGGATACCGAATCGCTGATTGACGCGATCTTGCTTACCTGCCTGGGTCAGATGGGCGCGGAAAGCGCGGTTATTTTTCTCGCTGATAACAAATCGCAGTACCTGACTAATCCACATTCTAAAGGCATTGAGTTGGAGGGATTGGCCGATATCAAGATCAATTATAATAGCAGGCTAATAAAATCTCTTCTGCGTTCGGGCAAACCGATGATCTCGGTCGAGCTGGAAAATCAGATTAAAGATAATAAAAACTTAAAAGAGTTATTAAAATATATCGATATTAAATTGGCCGCGCCGCTTCTCATGAAAGACCGCCTGCTGGGAATTTTATTTCTGCCCGCTAAAATATCAGAAGCTGATTATTATGAAAACGACCTCGAGTTTTTATCGCTTTTGATGAACCAGCTATCCGTAGCCCTGGAAAACGCCCAGCTTTATGAAAGGGAAAGGGAGATAAACGAAGAACTCCAAAATACCCAGAAACTTTTAGTCGAAACCGAAAAAATGGCCGCATTGGGCAAGCTTTCGGCCTCGATCGCACACGAAGTAAACAACCCGCTGGGGATTATCAGCAATTATTTACAGATATTATCAATTAGAAAAGTACCGGATGATGTGTATTCCAATTATATCAAAATACTTAAAGAGGAAGTCAGCCGCATTGCCGGCATCGTCAGGCAATTGCTGGCCTTTTACCGACATCACCAGGAACAAATAACCGAAATCGATGTGAATCTGGTGATCGCCGAATCCCTGGCTTTATTATCTCATCAGCTTTCGGCTTCCAATATCAAGGTTTATCTGGATATAAAAAAGAACCTGCCCAAAATTCCGGGATCCTCGGAGAAATTAAAGCAGGTATTTTTAAACCTGATAATGAACGCCCGGGATTTTATGCCTCAAGGCGGCCGGCTGGATATCAAAGTGAGTACTAAAGGCGATTCAATAAAGATCGATATTAGTGATACGGGCACAGGTATAGATAAAGAAAACCTGACGAATATTTTTGAACCGTTTTTTACGACCAAGGGAAAAGATGGCACCGGCCTCGGTCTGGCTGTTTGTTACGGCATTATACAATGGCATCAAGGTACCATTACCGCCTCAAATAACGAACGCGGCGGGGCGAAATTTACCATAACTTTACCGCTTAACAGGAAAGACGAAAAACAGGATGAATATAATAGTAGTTGATGATGAAGAGAGGATGTGCGAAAGCCTCAAAACTTTATTGGAAATCGACGGCTATCGGGTAAACACCTTCACCGAATCGGAAGAAGCGGCCCGAAGTATCCGCAAGGGCGGCTACGATCTGGTAATATCTGATATTAAAATGCCCGGACTTAGCGGTTTGGATTTGCTTAAAACGGCCAGAGAAACAGATTCTCATCTTGAAGTCATTTTAATGACAGGTTACGCTTCGCTTCAATCGGCCAAAGACGCGGTCGATCAGGGCGCTTTCAGTTATTTGACTAAACCGCTTGAATTCAAAGAACTGAAATTAGCGGTCGCCCGTTCGTTGGAGAAAAGGCAAATCGCCCTAGAAAAAGAAAGCCTGCTGGCTGAACTAAAGAAAATGAACACGGTGCTGGAGCAAAAATTATCGGAAATCGACGCCCTGTACAGCGCGGGAACCATTTTAGCGACTACGATTGATTTGACCGAAGCCTTAAGCCAGATTTTATCTCTGGCCATTGATGTCATAGGCGCCAAAATCGGTTCGGTCATGATCTTACATCCTGAAAAGCAAGAACTATATATTGGCGCCGCCTGTGGTCTATCGAGGGATATTATCCAGAATACCAGATTAAAACTCGGTAGTTCGATTTCCGGCTATGTAGCCGAGTCAGGCGAACCGCTGATTATCGAAGATATCGAAAAGGATCAGATGTTTTCGAGGATTAATCGTCAACATTATGAATCCAAGTCTTTAATATCAGTCCCCTTGAAATATAAGGGCAATGTGCTCGGAGTTATAAATCTCAATAATAAGATGACAGGCACGACTTTTACCGAAGATGATTTAAAATTGCTGACTACATTCGGGGCTCAGGCGGCAATCGCGATAGACCGAGCCAACATATTCGCCGATAAGGGAGAAAAGATAAATGAATTGACCGTATTATTCGAGATAGCGCGCGATATATCTACTATTAACAATATTGAGGACATGGGCGAAATAATATATTCGAACTTGCGCAAACTTATTCATATTGAAGCAATTATCTGGTATTCTTATTATGATAAAACAAAATATTTCAACCTTGAATTCCAGCATAGGTCGGAAAAATGCGTCCCTGATATTCTGTTTCCCTCAGAACTGAAAATCAATAAAGAAGTTATAGATTCTGGATCTGATGTCGATATGAATAGTGTACGCGATACTATTAAGGATTGGTTTGCAGAGAATTGCCCCGGTTGCAAGTTTGCAATTGAAATCATACCGGTGCAGTTAGGTAAAAAAACCGCGAGTATTATGGTAATCTTGGCAAATAACGCGTTTGATGCCTCAAATAAAAATCTGGCCGCGGTGGTTGCGTCGCAAGTAGCATCGGTTTATGAACGTCATAAAGCGGTTCTAAGCGGCATGCAATTAGTCACTATGGGCAAGATGATATCCGAAATCTGTCACGATCTGAAAAAGCCTCTGACGAATTTAAAAGGCAGTGTTCAGATTTATAAAAATAAAATTAAAAGCAAAGAAGTCGCTGAATTCTTCGACAGCACCGAAAAAGAAATCAACCGTCTTCATGACCTGGTCGTGGAGATGGTCAACTTTGCTAATCCCAATAAATACAAAGTTGCCAAAGAGGATTTGAAATCGATCGTTGAAAAGGCGTCGCGCTTATTGGAAAGAGATTTCGAAAAGAAAAAAATTAATTTCAGTATCGATCAGGCGGATTATGTGCCGCCGGTTGTCGTCAATAAAAAAGAAGTTTTCGAAGCGATATTGAATATTTTAATGAACTCGACCGATAGCCTGGAGGAAAACGGTCGGCTGAAAGTAAGCATCGGCCCGCTTCCATCTTCAGAGCCTTACGTCCGAATAGCTATCACCGATAATGGCTGCGGCATTCCTAAAGATAAATTAGCCAGGATTTTCGACCGCTATTACACGACCAAGGAAACGGGAACCGGGCTGGGGCTGGCGATCGTCGAGAGAGTCGTGGATGCTCATAATGGGCGTTTGGCAGTCGAAAGCGAACCGGGGGAAGGAACGACATTTAATATCGATCTGCCGGTGAAAAACCTATGACTGATGAAAAAATAAAAATATTGATTATCGATGATGATCCCAAGGTCCCCTGGATAATATCCGAGGGACTCGGTCAGAATTACGATATTAATTCTGTCCGCGATGGTCAGGAAGCCATTTCCTATTTATCTCAAAAAAACGACAATAATAAACCCGATCTTGTCTTACTCGATATCAAAATGCCCGGCCAGTCGGGCCTTGAAGTCCTGGAAAAAATTAAAAAAGTCGATTCTTCTCTTGATGTCATGATGCTGTCCGGCCACGGAGATACTCAGAATATCGTCGAATCTATCAAGAAAGGGGCGGCGGAATTTATCCCCAAGCCTTTCGATGTTAAAGAACTCGAGATTCATATTCAGACCGTTTTGAAAAAGAAAAAGTTGGAAGAAGAAATAAATGAACTCAAGAAAAAAATCCGCGAGAGCCAGCATGAGATTTTAATCGGCGATACTGAGCCGATGTTAAAAGTCAAAAATATAGTCGAGCAAATCGCCCCCAGCGAATTGACCGTTCTGATACGTGGAGAATCGGGTACCGGCAAAGAAATTATCGCCCGCATGATTCATAAACTCTCACCTCGCGCCAAAGAGCCGTTTGTCAAAGTCAATTGCGCCGCCATACCCAGGGAACTTCTCGAAGCGGAATTATTCGGCTACGAAAGAGGCGCGTTTACCGGCGCGAATAAAACCAAACCGGGACGTTTCGAGGTCGCTAATAAAGGCACGATGTTCCTGGATGAAATCGGCGATATGCCAATCGATCTTCAGACTAAACTTTTGCAGGTGCTGGAACAACAGGAATTCGTCAGAGTCGGTGGAATTCATAACATCCATGTCGATGTCAGGATCGTCTGTGCCACCAATCGCAATCTCGAGGAAGCAATCGAAAACAAGGAAATGAGGAATGATCTATACTATCGGCTCAATGAGATAACCGTGAATTTACCTCATCTCAGAGAAAGAAAAGATGACATTCCGCTTCTGGTAGAACATTTTCTGCAAAAATATTCATTGCTTTATGATAAGGAGTATAAAGGCGTACGCGCGGAGACCATGAAACATATTTGCGCTTATTCCTGGCCCGGCAACGTCCGTCAACTGGAAAACCTGATTAAGCAAATTGTCGTTCGCGGCGATGAAAATATCATTTACGAATCGTTAAAAGGGCCGATTCCCGCGCCCTTTAAAAACGAAGTTACTTTACCAATCGATTATGATGATGGCGATTATAATCTCAAATCAAAAGTGAATCGGGCAGTCGGAGAGATCGAAAAAAATCTTATCAGTCGGGTGCTGGTCAAAACAAACTGGAATAGACGCAAAGCCGCCAAGATGCTCGATATTAGCTATAGATCACTATTATATAAAATTAAAGATTATAAAATTATTGATTAAAATATGCACAAATTATGCAAGATATTGCAATATTGAATATTTTTAAAAACTAATTAACTGATGACATATAACAAGAAGCATTAGCAGTAACTTAATATTTTATAAGGCATTAGGCAGATATTAGCAAAATGGCGGGGGCAGTCTTAAAAGAATGATTATGGCATTAAATTTGCGTTATGATTTAGTAAGAATGGGTCGATTGGGTAATATTGTTCCTCTTAATCGGCTTTTAAATAGTTAACGGATTGGGCGTGAAAATGAATAATGAGATCGACACCTTAGATGAAATTTACAGCCAACGCGCGAACTTCCTATCCCGAACTCGTCAGGAATTATTGAGAGCCCAAAGGTATCTGAACTTCCTTTCTTTCGTTAGAATCGATACAAAGACCTTGAACGCGGCCCATGACTCAAAAACCGCTAATCCGGATATCGAAGCATATCGCAAATTAAAACACCATATCCGTTCTTCGATCAGGCAAACAGATATCATATCCGGCTTCAACGCCGGCACAATTTGCGTTCTGCTGATCGAAGCCAACAAAGAGGGCGTGGAACTGGTCAAGGATCGCCTTCAGGAAAGCCTGAGATATTTCCTGCATGAAGTATTCGATTCCGCTATGAATTGGCGGGTTAGCATATCCACCGGCAGTTTCCCGGATGTCGACAACACACCCAATTCCTTTTACGCGAAACTGGACGCCGCGTTAGCCGATAGCAAATCCACCGAATAATCTTTTTGACGGTTTATAAAAATTCCCTATAAATATATAAACATATTAAGCGCCTTTTTAAATTATTGATTGACCGGCGAATATGTTTAGGATAAAATAGAAAGCCATGGTTGACTCATTTCGTGAAAGACTGAAAGCCGGTATCATTATTTGCGATGGCGCTATGGGCACCTATCTCAACCAGAAAAGTGTCCCATATGAACATTGTTTCGATGAGTTGAACCTGTCAAAACCTGATTTAATCAGCGAAATCCATCGCGAATATATCGAGGCCGGAGCGGAGATTATCGAAACGAATACTTTCGGCGCCAATCTTGTCAGGCTGGCTTCGCACGGCTTCGAAACGAAAGTCGGAGAGATAAATATCAAAGCCGTGAAAATCGCCCGCGAAGCCAGGGATATCAGCGGTCAGGATGTGTTAATTGCCGGTTCAATCGGACCGCTGGGAAAACATCTCGAACCCTATGGCAAAATAAGCCATCAGATAGCCTCGGATGTGTTCCTGGAGCAAATCGAATCGCTTCTGGAGGGCGGGGTCGATCTGTTTATGCCGGAAACCATTTCGAATCTTGCCGAAATGGAAATTATAATCTCCGCCATTAAAAAAGTCACCGATTTGCCCATAGTCGCGCATATGACCTACACCGCTGAGGGCAAAACATTGCTGGGCGATTCGCCGCAGGAAGTCGTGGCCCGCCTGGCGCCATTGGGTGTGGATGTGATCGGTGTCAATTGTTCGGTAGGGCCGCAGAAGATGCTTGAAGTTATCGAACAGCTTAACGAATTGGGCACTGGTTACATTTCGGCTCAACCCAACGCCGGGCTACCGCGCTTATATGGGGGACGTTTCGTCTATTTCTCCTCGCCGGAATATTTCGGTGAATATGCCCGCAAATTTGCCGATGCCGGTGTTGCTATTATCGGCGGCTGTTGCGGTACGACTCCGGAACATATCCGGGCGGTCTCGAATGCCGTTAAAGACATTCACCCGATTCGCAGGCAGCAAAAAGCTAAAACCACGGTCAAAATCAAACCGGAGACGATCAAGCCGCCGACGGAGGCGGTTTCGCCGTTTTTAAAAAAATTCGGCCAAAAATTCGTTATCTCCGTTGAAATCGATCCTCCCAAAGGCACCAATCCTGATAAGCTCATAAAAGTCGCCGGCCAACTAAAAGACGCGGGCGCGGATGCCGTTAATATTGCTGATTCACCGATGGCTCGCGTGCGTATGTCATGCCTGGCGCTGGCTTATTTGATTAAGCAGAATGTCGATATCGAGACGGTGCTTCACTTCACCACCCGTGATCGCAATTTGATGGGCTTACAATCTGATCTTCTCGGCGCCAACGCGGTCGGTATCAGAGATATATTGGCTTTAACCGGCGATCCTCCGGCGGTCGGCGATTATCCGCAGGCGACAGCCGTATATGATGTCGATTCCATTGGTCTGGTCAGTATTATAAGCAAATTAAATTCGGGCTTTGATTTTTCCGGCAATTCTATCGGCAAACCGACCAGTTTGTCAATCGGCGTAGCCGCCAACCCGGCGACACCCGATTTGGAATTGGAAATGGCTCGCC
>CAZFSN010000048.1:0-16495 GCA_964521815.1 uncultured Ignavibacteria bacterium
AATTATCGCTTGACAAGAAAATAAATTGATTTTACTTTAAACCGAAAGGCTACTTGATGAGTCAAAAATCTAAGAGTGAAATTTTAATTAACTTAGCCCTGGAACACTAAAACAAGGAGTTGAGATGAGGAAACTGCCATTAATCATTATGGCTATGTTATTCGTCACGCTTATGTTCGGATCTGTCGCTCTGGCGCAGAATCCGGATAGAGGTACCATAAGCGGAACGGTAACAATCCAGGATTCCGATGAAGCATTACAACATGCTATGGTACAGGCTTTTATGGTCGACGGTCCGCAATGGCCAATAACCTCCGCCCAAACTGACGAAGCCGGCTTTTATCAGTTGATGGTTCCTTTCGGCGATTATTATGTAGAGGCTCACCAGAGAGATTATCTGCCGGAATGGTGGCAGGAAGCGACAACCAGAGATGAGGCAATCTCCGTGACCGTCGATGCGGACAACGACCCCGAAGGAATAAATTTTACTTTAACCGCCATATCTAACGATCCCGGGTCAATTGCCGGAACTGTCACCGAAAGCGGCACCACTGACCCGATTGCCGATGCCATAGTCGAACTTCATAAGGCAGGCGATTGGCATTTCAATCGCGTTGCCCATACCGGCGAAGACGGAACGTATTTATTTGAGGATCTTCCGCCCGGTCTGTATGAACTTAATTGCGGTAAAGAAGGTTATATCCGCGTTCCATATCCAGAGCAAGTTAATGTTAACGGCGACGTTGTGACCGGTATCGATTTCGCTTTGATGCCATTGGTTTTTGGGACTATTTCCGGCACTGTCACCAACGCGACCACCGAAGAACCCGTTGTTGGCGCCAGAATTACCGCATCCTTCCCAGAGGATCATCACTTCATGGCCGAGGCGGTGAGTGGCGAAGATGGAACCTATACGCTAAGTGATCTTCCGCCGGGCGCGTTTGAGATTCGCTGCTGCAAAGATGGCTATAATATGCAAGTATACCCCGATTTGGTTGAAGTGAATGGCGATGATGTTACCGGTATTGATTTTGCCCTTGAGCCGTTTGTTATCGGCGGCATTTCCGGTATAATCACTGACAGCGCGACCGAAGAACCCATTGAAGGAGCTTTTGTTATCGCTATCGGTGATGGCTTCCCGCATCATCATTGCTGGGCCATTACTAATGAAAACGGCGAATATTCGCTCGAATTACTGGCCGGGGAATATTTCCTGCAAGTGTACGCCAGGGGTTATGTCTTTTATTCTGCTGAAGACCCAATTGTTGTCGGCGATGAAATTGTTGAAGATGTTAATGTAGCTTTAATCCCGATCGATTTCGGTTCAATTTCCGGTATAGTTTACAATTCTGATAGCGAGCCTATTGCTGATGCTACCGTAACATTGTCGATGCATTTCGGGCCTTGCCAGATCAGAACTCAAACAGATGAAAATGGGAATTATTCATTCGATCAGGTTTATCCGGGTAATTACCGGGTGATGGCGTTTGCCCATGATTATGTTCCGCAAGCCTATGATAGCTTGGTAACAGTTGAAAACGGCAGCGATGTCACGGGCATAGATTTTTATCTTGAACCGTTTACGCCGCCTTACGATGGTTTCATTTCCGGTGTTGTTACTGATGAAGCTACGGGCGATCCCATAGCCGGGGCCAGGGTGGTGGCAATGGAGCTTGGCAATCATCATTGGTTCAGAGCCAGGCATACGTTTACCTCGGATGACGGCAGCTACATTTTCAATTATCTGCCCGATCATGAGTTCAAGGTGATGTGTTTCGCCGAGGATTATATCGGCGAATTCTATGACAATAAAACCAACTGGAGAGATGCTGATATCGTCACCCCCGATGCCGAAAACATAGATTTCGCGTTGACCGCGGTTGAAATTGGCCCCAGAATCCTCTCTGGGCAAGTTACCCAGCAGGGCTTACCGGTTGATGGCGCTGTAGTTTTAGCCATGATCGGTGAAGAGGTCGCGGGAATTACCGCCTGCGATCCGGACGGTTATTACTTCCTGGATAATCTCCAACCGTCTGATTACACGATTCAAGTTGTCGGGCCGGACGATACCGAAGGTTCCATAGAAGTATCGGTGGTAACAGAAGATGTTTATGAAGCCGATATTGTTTTAAGCCCAACCTCGGTAGATAATGAAACCGCCCTCCCGACTGTTACCGCGCTGGCTCAGAATTATCCCAATCCGTTTAATGCCACTACGAATATCAGTTTCTCTTTAGCTAATGCCGGCGAAGTTGAATTGTCTGTATATGATCTTCTCGGCCGCAAGGTATCCACGCTGGTCGCTTCCAATTTGCCCGCGGGCAGTCATGTGATTAACTGGAACGGCCTTGATGATAGTGGACAGCAGGTTTCATCCGGAATGTATCTCTATGTGTTGAAAACAGCCGGCGAAACTTTCGCTAATCGGATGGTGCTTTTAAAGTAAGGTATTTAATTTAAAGTATTGCTTTGAACACAGGGGCGTTCATTTGGATGCCCCTGTTTTCTTTATTAAAAATATAATCTATTTAAATTGGTTGTTCGAGCGTGAATAATTATATAACAACCGTATCCGGGTTTTTCCTAATGCATGGCGGAGATTGCCTTGATAAAGGCATCCACGATTGAAGGGTCAAATTGCGTGCTGGAGTTCCGCCGAATTTCATCAATAGCCTCTTCCGTACTTCGACCTTTACGATAAGGCCGGTTGCTGGTGATAGCATCAAAGGTATCAACAACCGCCAGAAGCCGACCCTCGATAGGAATGTCTTCCCCCTTTAAACCTTGAGGATAGCCATTACCGTCCCATCGCTCATGATGGAAGAGAATATAGGGGAGAGCGGGTTTCAGAAAATTCACTTTTTCTATCATCCTGACCCCTAACTCCGGATGGGTTTTCATAATATCATGTTCTTCGCGAGTCAGCGGCCCGCACTTGTTGAGAATGGCGTCCGGCACCCCGATTTTACCGACATCATGCAAGATAGCGCCCATGCGCAATTCCTTGACTTTCGTTTCGGTCCAGCCGATCGTTTTGGCTATTTCTTCGGTTATTTTCCAGACTCTGTTAGTGTGTCCCGCGGTATATCGATCACGCGCCTCGATAGCGTTTGCCAGAGCTTCCACGGTGTCAAAATAGGCTTCTTCGAGGTCTTTATAAAGCTTGGAATTTTCGATTGACATGGCGGCTTTCGAAGCGAAAAGTGATAGTGTAGTCAGATGGCCGGTCGTATATTGATGGATATCTTTGGTACGGATCAGGCTTAACATACCGATCGTTTTACCTTTGGCGATTAATAGTTGGCAAATAGATGATTTGATCGCCTTCAAGCCGGCCCAGGCCTGGGCTTCCTTACCGTAAACTATGCGAGGTTTTCCGCTTTGATAGACGCTCTCCGCCAATCTATAACTGAATTTATTCAAATTTTGGGCTATGCTTGGGTCTTTACAGACATTTTTTTGCGCCTCAACAATGCCATCTTCTTTGACCGAATGCAAAGCGGCGTAATCGGCGTTAAATTCTCTGATCGCGGTGTCAAGGATAAGATTGAGCAATTTATTGGTTTCGATTACCGAGCCCATCGCCTCAGAAATAGCATAGAAAGACATGATTTCATTAAGTCTGATATTTTCCTGTTCGAGGCGATGTTGATAAATTGCTCGATCGATGGCAGCCAGCAAATTTTCCATGTTGAACGGTTTGACCAGATAATCGAAAGCACCTTTTTTAATAACCGATATCGCGTTTTGAATCGTCGGTTTGCCGGTCATTAGGATAACTTTAACATTAGGCTGATATTTCTGGGCCGACATCAGGACATCAATACCCGAACCATCGTCAAGAAGAAGATCCGTTAAAACTATGGATATTTCTTTTTCTTTTATTATTCGGCTAGCCTCGCCTACCGATTCGGCCAGGTAAATATCATATGATTGGCTGGAAAGCATTTCCTCGACAATTTCGAGTATATTTCTTTCATCATCGACTATGAGAATCGGTTCACGTACTTCTTGAAATTGTTTTATTGAATCCAAAATCGCGATCGCGTTCAATCTGACCCTCCGCTTCTGATAACTATATCGACAGGTATTGACGAGGGTTCTTAATCTTCCCTAATATGTTTCGTGAGTTTCCTGAAACTGGTTGTAAAATAGAACATGTTAATAGCTAAATTTATGGCAAATAGTGTAGTTAGTTTTATAATGAAACGAAAATTTTATAGCATTACCTGTGCCAATTATCCGGTTATGTATGAAAATATTCTATAATTAACCGTGTTAGATATTTTTATGCTTATATTGAGGTTAATATTATAAAAATCACTAAATATTGCGAATTAAAAACCAGCTTTTTCGTGGAATTTTTTCGATTGTTCATGAGCCATATATGAACTTCTTACCAGGGGGCCGGAAACCATGTGTTTTATTCCAAGTTTTTCTCCCAAAATTCTAATGCAATCAAATTCTGCCGGCGAATAGAACTTAGCTATCGGAACGTGGTTTTTCGATGGGGCTAAATATTGACCGACTGTGAATATTTGACAACCGACCGATAATGCATCAGTTAAGACTTGGTCTATTTCGTCCATATCTTCGCCCAGTCCAACCATCATACCGGATTTGACAATAATGCCGGTAGATTTTTCGGAAACGTAATCCAATACATCAAGCGATCTTCGATAATCCGCCTGCGGTCGGACTTCTGGATAGAGCCTCGGGACAGTCTCTAAGTTATGCGCTATAACTTCAGCGCCGGCTCCGATTATGATATTAAGCGCTTCCGTATTTCCTTTCAAGTCGGGAATTAATACTTCTATTTTGCAATCCGGTTTTAACGCGCGAATCTGTCTGATACAATCGGCGAAAATCTCCGCGCCGCCATCGGGTAAATCATCACGAGTGACAGATGTAATCACGGCGAATTTCAAGTTCAGACGTTTGACGGCTTCGGCCACTCTTTTAGGTTCATCGCAATCAACAGGGGAGGGCCGGCCGGGTCTGACATCACAGAAACGGCAGTTGCGGGTGCATTTATCGCCCAGGATTATAAAAGTTGCCGTGCGAGCCGAAAAGCATTCGCCGATATTCGGGCAGTTGGCTTCCTGGCAGACCGTGTGAAGCTTCAATTCACCCAGCAAACTTTTAACCTCGGCATAGACCGGCCCGAAATTAGCTTTAACTTTCAGCCAGGGGGGTTTGCGAAGAGCTTGATTATTGGTTTCCATTTAATGCTTTAATTTTATCTATTGTTCTGGATTACTCGCCTTTAAATCATCAACCAGAAAATCCTCAACCACAATACGTGAGGTCAGGGTTTTATGCACGGGGCATTTCCTGGAGATTTCCAATAAACGCGCACGTTGTTCATTGGTCAAGTCACCTGTGAGTTTTATCTCTTTAGTAATCTTGTGTAAAAATTTCTGATCGGCTTCGCAATCCTGGCAATCCTGATCGTAAATCCTTTTATAGCTTAGCTTCACCTCGACACTATCCAGAGGAAATCCTTTATGCCGCGCGTACAGACTAATCGTCATCGAGGTGCAGCTGCCCAGACCGGCTAACAGTAAATCATAGGGATTAGGTCCCAGGCCGTCGCCTTTGAGCTTAATCGGTTCATCCGAAATAAACGAATGACCTTCGGTAATTACCTGCTGTTGAAGATTGCGGATATGCTTGACTGTAACTTCGCCCATAATTAGCCTCAATCATCCCAGGTTTCGATATACTTATCGGCGGCCACGGCCGCGGTTGTGCCATCCCCGACTGCGTTGGTGACCTGCTTGCAGAGCTGCTTTCTGACATCGCCGATAGCATAAACACCCTCGACATTGGTCTGTAAGTTTTCGTTGGTTATGATATAGCCGCTTTCATCTTTCTTAACTTCGAAATCGAACAGGTTCGAATTAGGTACGAAGCCGATAAATGGAAAGAGCGCGCCAATTGGCAAATTGCTTGTCTGGCCGGTCTTGACGTTTTTTAATATCAGCGATTCGATCGTATCGCCGCCGTTTACTTTTTCGATAACGGTATCCCAGATAAATTCCATTTTGGGGTTCGCCATCGCCCGTTTTTGGATTACTTTTTGCGCTCTGAGTTGATCGCGGCGATGGATGATATATACTTTCGTGCCGAATTTAGTCAGGTACATGCCTTCCTCGACCGCCGCGTCGCCGCCGCCGGCTACGGCGATTTCCTTGCCTTTGAAAAAAGCCCCATCGCAGATCGCGCAATAGGAAACACCTCGGCCGGTGTATTCTTTTTCGCCGGGTACACCCAGAAAACGTGGCTTTCCGCCCGTAGCGACTATGATCGCTTTGGCTCTGTATGTGTCGCTATCGCCTTCGACTATTCTATAACGGCCATCGAGTTTGATTTTCTGGACATTGTCGTATTCGATATTCAAGCCGAATTTGACAGCGTGATTTTCCATTTTCTTGGCTAATTCCTGCCCGGATATCGATTCAAAACCAGGATAATCCTCGACTAATTCCGTGTTGGCGATTTGGCCGCCGGGCATGAGTTTTTCCAAACATAAGGTTTTAAGTTCGGCTCTGGCGGAATACATCCCGGCCGTTAGGCCTCCCGGCCCGGCTCCGACAATTATAATATCAAATTCTTTCATCATGACCTCCCGGCTAATAATCTATCCCTTTTTGAGCTAATATACCTTTTTGATAGGGGTGTTTTATTTCTTTCATCTCAGTTACCAGATCGGCCCGGTCGATTAAATCATCGTGGGCGCCCCGGCCGGTGATTACTATATCCATCCTTTCGGGCTTTTTATCGAGCAAGTCTATTACTTCTTTAATATTCAAAAGACCGATAGACACTGCCACGTTCAATTCATCGAGAATAAGAATGTCATATTTGCCTGAAAGCATCAGCTTTTCGGCATACGCCAGCGTGGCTTTGGCGGCTTTTTCGTGTTCCTCTCGAGGTAGATTGTCATCGATAATACCCACAAAGCCTTTGCCGCCGGCGAATAATTCCACATTTGGCTCGAGCTTTTTTATGCCATCGAGTTCGCCATAATGCCAGCTGCCCTTGATAAATTGGACAATGGCTACTTTCATGTCATAACCGACAGCCCTGACACAAATTCCCAAAGCGGCCGTGGTTTTGCCTTTACCGTTGCCGGTGTTGACTATTATCAAGCCCTTTTTTTTCACTTCTTCAGTCAATTTACCAACCTTTCAAGATAATCTATAACTATCTTTATATTAAGCCGGTTTCAGGGCCGGCGGTAAATCCCGAAAATGCCATAGGCGGAAGTTATATTATCCGCATTTTTAAGTCAAGATTTGACTTGCGTTAAAATACCGGTAGTGTGGAAATATTATTGAATAGACATTTTAATTTGTAGTTTTCGATTTTGATATTTGTTTTACATGGCGATTGGATATTATATTAAAAGCCTTATGATTATTTATACCGACGATATTAATTTTGCTGAACAATACATTACTATCAAGCCGGAGAAATGGGCGCAGTTAAAATCAAGCACCGGTACAGAGATTTCGCCGCTATTAGATGGTATATTCGCTGATTCGTCGGTTTTTGAAGCCTCACATGAATCATCTTTGATTTGGCGATATGCCACGTTTGTTAAATCATCCCCGCAGTCACAGTATGATATCGTTAATGACCTTTGCCAGAAAAATATCACGCTTCCCGGTTCATTATTATGCATAGCCGGAGAAGGCGCGAATTTCCACGGATTTAAAAACCGTCACTGGCTGGCGCCTTCGGGCAATTTATACCTGACCGCGTATTTCACGCCCAACCGCGCTATCGAACATTTTGGCGCGGGGTTTATGATTTTGGCCGCCGTTTCCGTCATAGATGCTATAGATACGGTTCCTGAACTGAAGCATAAGGCCGGCATTAAGTGGGTTAATGATATATTTATTGATAGCGCCAAGGTCGGCGGGGTGCTGGCATTTACGCATCAGGAATGCGATATAATCACCGGGGCGACATTAGGTATTGGTTTGAATGTGACTGCCGCGCCGGATATCGCACCGACCCCTTACGTGCCCAAAGCAGGGGCGCTGGCGGATTTTTGTACCGATACCAAAGCTTGCGGTATTGAATTCATTTTTGAGAAGTTAATTGAAGCTTTGGATCAGAATTACAATTTGTTAATAAATGGCGGATATCGAACTCTGCTCAATGAATATCGAGAAAGGTCGCTGGCAATAGGGCGCAGGGTAGAGGTTCGCGATGATAAGGATTTGGAGGACGGGGGAATACTGGGCAAAGGCGTTGTTATCGGCATAGGCGATAATCTCGAATTGTTTCTGGAAGGCCGGGCTAAGCCGGTGACGCGGGGCAGACTGATTCTAATTGATTAATTCTGAATTTAATTCGCAATTCTATAGCAGCTATAGAAGAGAAATCCGAATTAAAAAAGCCCCGGCCAAAACCGGGGCATGAATGTTTGCTTTAACCAAATAGTCAAATCAAACTTGGCAAACTATTTATTAGATTAATACCGATTGCGGTAGTTATCTCTTTTTGGCTTATCTTGACGTGGGCGAGCCTCATCGATTTTCAGGGTACGGCCTTCGAACTCCTGTCCATTCAAAGCCTCTCTGGCTTTTTCCGCTTCATCGGCGGTAGACATTTCAACGAAACCAAAACCTTTGTCACCGATAATATTGACGCGCTTGACTTCACCGTAATTACCGAAAAGCTCTTCGAGCTTCTCGTTGTTAACGGAATAATTCAGATTTCCAACGTATAAATTGCTGCTTTGCACTTTAACCTCTTTTTCTTAACTTTCTTTTCGAACAATGCTTCTTTTGAGGTAGAAGTAAAGCACCAATTCTAACCTTTTCAACGAAGACATTTTCAAATTTGAATACCTTTAATTTAAATTAATTGATTGAAAACGTTTTATGAGTTATCGCACCCCCTTTATGTTAATTGTTTGCATGCTGATTCTTTCCTTCGGGTGTAAGTTATAATACATTAATCAAAAATGTCAAGGAAAATATCGGATAAATAAATAAAACCGGATCAAGGCATGGTGATTTTATTTAATTCGTGGTTAAGTTAATACGACAACCATATATAGTGCATCAGGTTAGTCTCGTTTTATAGTGGCTATTCGTAGTTCTTAAGCTTTAATAAATACTGCCGGAGGCGGGACTTGAACCCGCACAGCCTTTCGACCACTGCGCCCTGAACACAGCGTGTCTGCCAGTTCCACCACTCCGGCGATTTTATCAGCCGGTATTATAGTCATTAAGCAATCCTCAGGCAAGAAATATTTCGCTATTCTATTTGTTCATGGTTTGTAAGCATATTGTTTAACATCATTTTAGCGAGGGCAAGAATCTTTTCCTGCCCTTGAGGTTGCTGACAAAGGCCTTTTCGTAAGAGACCTGACGGAGCATAGTAGGCAGGTCACGCTTCGCTACGACCTGCCTAAACGTAAATATTCCTTGTAACAATATACAATCCATTCTATATTCGTCCCCATGGTTGATGAGCAAAAAGAGAAGACGGTGGCTACAAACCGCAAAGCCTGGCATAATTACGAGATTCTCGAGAAATATGAAGCCGGCATCGAGTTGATCGGCAGTGAGGTTAAATCATTGCGGGCGGCCAAGATATCGTTCAAAGATTCGTTTGCTACGATCAAACGGGCTGAGGTGATACTGCTTAATTTTCATATCGCGCCCTATGAAAAAGCCTCGCATTTCAGCCATGATCCCGAAAGGCCCAGGCGGCTTTTACTTCACCGTAAAGAAATTAGGAAGATACAAGCCAAAATAGAGGAAAAGGGGCTGACTATCGTCCCGCTCAGGGTTTATTTTCACGGACCTTATGCCAAAATAGAATTAGGCGTAGCGCGAGGCAAACGTAAATACGATAAACGCGAAGCCATCGCTAAACGCGAAGCCGACAGGGATATTCGCAGAGCCCACAAATGGAATCGATGAACAGATTGCGACAATTTACGTATAACTCAACTATGAGAAAACTGGTAATAATCTGTATATTGGTTCTATCATCAAGCCTGGCCTTAGCCGATATCAGGGCTTTCAAATCCGGCAATAATGAAGAAGTCCGCATCCGAACCGTCGAGCGCGATAACATCGAATTTTTATCGCTTGGCCAGCTCGGCGCGTTTCTCGATTCCAGATATAAAACGAATATCAGGGATGGTGTCGGCAGCCTTGAACTGACCAATGGCGAATTGGGTTTTTCGATGTTTTCGCCTTATGTCACGGTGGGGGAAAAAAGTTATAATATTCAGCACGATATAATTTTTTACAAAGGCGATTTCTACGCGCCTGCCGCCAATATATTACCGGTAGTTGACCAACTCACGCCGGATAATTTAGTCTATTCGCCCGATAACCAGACTATCAGGATTATCCCGGCGGTTTATAATATAATCGATCTGGTCGCCCAGCAGAAACTCAACGGCTTGATGACCGAGATTATGCTTTCGGAAGAATTGAAATTCGATATCGTCAAAACCGAAGATCACTGGCTGATCGTGACGATTTATGGAGGCAAGATCGATACCTCGCGTTTCAACGGTATGCGGCCGATCAGGGCGATTTACGACACCAAGGCTTATCAATTCGAAAACTCCGCGCAGTTGTCAATCCGTTACCGTCCCAAAGATTTTACCTTTGTCGGCAGACTTAAGGAGAATCCGTTGCGGATTCAAATAATGATAAAAGGGGAAGGGTTCGCCGATACGGTTCTTTCTTATTCATCGAGTGGCGGGATAAACAGTAACGCGATTGACGTGATCGTCGTCGATCCCGGCCATGGCGGCGAGGACTTCGGCGCGGTCGGTCCCGACGGAACACTCGAAAAGGACATTAATCTTGATATAAGTTTATATTTAAAAGATATGCTGGAAGATGAAGGGTTCACCGTTATTTTAACCCGCGATGATGACCGATTTATTTCGTTGGCCGACCGAACCAAAATCGCCAATGAAGCCGGCGCCGACATGTTTATCAGCATTCACGCCAACGCCTCGGAAACTAATAAAAACGCGCGGGGCTACATATCGTTTTTCTTATCCGATGCCAAGACCGACCAGGCCCGGGCGGCGGCCGCTCTGGAAAATGCTTCCATCAGGTTCGAAACCATGGAAAGCCAGAGAGACTATGTTTCCGATATAGATTTCATTCTGCTCGATATGGTGCAAAGCGAGTTTTTGAAAGAATCGGCCGATCTGGCGGCCATAATCGAACAAAATATCGAAAAGCAGACAAAAATCGCCAGCCGCGGAGTCGACCAGGCCGGCTTTTTCGTGCTGAACAAAGCCTATATGCCCTCGGTGCTGGTCGAATCGGCGTTTATTTCGAACAAGCAGGATGAAAAACTTCTAAAAAGTAAAAAAACTCAGCAAGATATTGCCAGAGCTATCGCGGACTCGATAGTTGAATTTAAAAAGAAATATGAGGCAATGAAATAATGAGCGGCAACTCACTTTCCCAAAAACCTGTAGGCGTATTCGATTCCGGCGTTGGCGGCTTGACCGTAGTGAGTCAGATTTTCCGACAACTGCCGAATGAGCAGGTGATTTATTTCGGAGATATGGGCCGGACACCATATGGCATCCGATCGGCGGAAGTCATCAAGAAATTTTCCCGCCAGAACGTGAATTTCCTTCTGGAGCAGGATGTCAAATTTATCGTAGTAGCCTGCAACACGGCCTCGGCTTTAGCCCTGAATTATATAGAGCGCATTTTCAGTATCCCGATGATGGGTGTGATAGAACCGGGCGCCAGAGCGGCGGCTCAATATACGCAAAACAACAGAATTGGAGTTATTGGAACCGAAGCGACAATTGGCTCGTCATCTTATTCTAAAGCCCTTCTGAAAATTAATCCCAAATTAGAGGTGTTCGGTCTGGCTTGCCCTCTGTTCGTTTCATTGGCCGAAAACGGTTATGTCGATAAACCGGCTACTCAATTAATCGCCGAGGATTACCTTGTCCCAATCCGGGATAAAAATATCGATACCCTGGTTTTGGGCTGCACTCATTATCCGCCGTTGAAAGGTATCATCGGCAAGGTGATGGGCGAATCGGTGCGGCTGGTGGATTCGGCTGATGAAACAGCCAAGACTGTCAAAAAGATGTTAGCCGAGCTGGGCCTGACTAATGATTCCGGCAAAAAACCTGTTCATAAATTTTATGTGTCGGATACGCCGGAAAAGCTAAAAGCGATTTCGGGATATTTTGTCGATCAGCCAATTGATAAAGTTGAAATGATCGATATCAATTCATATTAAGAGAGCAAAATCAAAAAGATGTCGACACTTATTATCGCGACCAATAATCGCGACAAGCAAAAAGAGATTAAACAAATACTTAAAGATACAGATATTAATATAATGTATACTAATGACTTCGATGATTTCCCTAATATCGAGGAAACAGGCGATTCGCTTAAAGCAAACGCGCTTCTGAAAGCTCAAGCGGTCTGGGATAAGTACCATCTTCCATGTGTGGCGGATGACACCGGTTTGGAAGTCGATTGTCTGGGTGGTGAGCCGGGTGTCTACTCCTCCCGTTATGCCGGCGAAAACGCGACTTATGATGACAACTGCCGCAAACTATTAAGTATGGTCGCTATCGAGCCGCCGGTTAATCGTTCTGCCAGATTTCGCACAGTAGTGGCGTTTATCGATAGCGAAGGGAACTCTCATTTCGCGGAGGGTGTAGTCGAGGGTGAAATCATCGATGAAAAGCGAGGCGAAAACGGGTTTGGCTACGATCCGGTATTTTGGTTGCCCGCGTTGGGCAAAACCCTGGCCGAATTGCCATCAGCCGAAAAGAATAAAATCAGCCATCGGCATAACGCTCTGATGAAAATATTACCTGTTATCAAAGCCAAACTTGCCTGATTTTGATAAATTTCAATGTTCCAAAATAAATTGCTGATTAATGAATCTACCATATTTATAGTCGATGAATATTTTAATTGTCCGATATAATAATTTAGCCGGTCAACAGGGATGTGGATCTGCTTCAAAATGAGGAGGGGGTAGGCATCAACCTGCCCCTAATTCTTATTATATAGAGCTCATACAAGTTCATGCAGTACGAATAATTATATTGATCTCAGTAGATATTCGTAGAGAAGCTCCAATTTATAAACAACTTGCCTTTTATGACGATATATTTTATACTTGCGCGAAAGCGTGTTTATTTCAGAACCGATAAAGGTTAAGCAAGATAAAGACAGCAGGTTGCCCGTTGAATTTATCTGGAGGGGTCAGTTAAAAGTTATAAGCGGAGTAGTTTCCGAATGGCAGGATTGGGGGTTTTCATCCGGAGTCCACAAAGCCGATTGGAGACAGCGCCGCCATCGAAATTATTTCCGGGTTGAATGCGATGATAATAATATTTATGAAATATATATGGACCGTAAAACATCTGATAAAACGGAGTGGTTTTTATATAGCATAATTAAACATAGTTGAAAGCAAAAAAGAGTAGTATACGCGCCTTTTCGGCGCCATAGAGGAGGATGTTCTGTTAGTTTTAAAGAAGATTAAAAATGGTCTTGGACTGTCAAAGAATAAATTATCATACCTGATGCTGATTCCCATAATGTTCGGCGTTGGTTTTTCGACGGCGTACGGCCAGGATACGGGTACGATAATCAATTCGGATCCGCCCGGAGCTTCCATTACTCTGGAAGGCGAATACAGTCTATCGGCAACGACACCTTGCCGCCTGCCCGACAATGTCAATGGCAGGTTTGAGCTTAAGGCGAGCATGTCGGGTTATGAATCCTGGAGCGGCGATATAGTAATATTGCCCGGTCAGGATAATCACTTTTCATTCTCATTAGCCCCGAAAACCAGAGCAAAAGCCGCGCTTCGTTCGTTATTTTTGCCCGGCTGGGGACAATATTATTCCGGGTTGAAACAAAAGGCTTTTATCCTTAACATCAGCACCGTCGGATTCGCGATTGGAACCGTGCTGGCCGATAACGATTTTCGGCGGAAGAGGGATGATTATGACCAGGCGGTTCTCGATTTGAATAATGCTTCCTCTTATGACGATGTAAGCCGCTTGCGTTCGCTGGTAATAGATAAGAACCGCAAAGCCTATGACGCCGAGACCAGGCGCAACGCTCTGGTTATTATTTCCGCCGGTTTGTGGGTGTATAACGTTTTGGATGCCGTTATCTTTTTCCCCGACAAGAAATTGTATTTTCATCAGGGAGTCGTTCCGGTCCAGGGGGCGGCCATTGAACCTGTTTTCGACGGCGATAAAATAGGGTTGAGCCTTACGGCTTCCTTTTAGGGTATTATCATGAGAAGATTAATCCTAATTTTTGTGTTGATGATCGCGTTTCTAAGCTGCAATCGTGAGATTCCCAACCCGGTGTCGAATCCGGTATCGCCTGATATACCTCCTGTGCCATCGAATATTACCGTGGAAGTAGGCGACAGGTTTCTATATCTCACCTGGGATACTACGGATACCTCGGCTATTAACAAATATAGAGTATTCCGGGCCGATAGCCTTTTTGGCGAGTATAGTCTGATCGACAGCTCCGAAACCACCGAAATCACTGTCGATAATTTACAGAACGGCGGAATATATTTCTTCAAAGTGGCGGCGGTTAATACAACCGGCGTTGAAGGCCGGAAGTCATCGGCCGCTTATGGTTCGCCCAACCTTTATTCGATGATTATTAACGAGGGCGATACGCGTACCGACAGCCGGAATGTTATCTTAATGATGGTCGCTCCGGCTTATACATCTTTGATGCGGGTGGCTAATGACTCGCTATTTTCTCAAACATATTGGGAGCCTTTCAGCGATACTAAACCCTGGCTGTTGACTCAAACTAATGGTTCTAAAACGGTGTACGCGATGTTCCGGGACGGTGATGGCAATACCACCCATGATTTAATCGCGGATGATATCACTTACGAGATGCTGGGTTATCAATACTCTATCGCGGTCAATGGCGGCGCCGAACTGGCTTTTTCCCGGGATGTGGAATTGCAAATTACGGCGCCAACAGGCACTTCTTACATGATGATCTCGGCCTCGCCCGATTTCGCCGGTATCCAATGGGAAGCGTTCGCCGCTGTCAAACAATGGCATATACTCCCCAATCAGGCCTCAAATCGGGATACGGTCGGTTTCTATGCCTTATTCCGCGATAATAACGGAGACAGTGTTTCGATAGAAGTCGCCGATTCGATTATATTGGCGGCCGCCGATCCACCTGAATTACTGCCGATTTACCAGCAACCGGATAATTACCAAACTGTTTTGCTGCAGTGGTCCCGGACTTTATCGGCTGATTTTTATGGGTACCGGGTATTCAGATCCCGCGGATCAGCATCACCCGATTCTATTATCGGTAATATATTCGATGAATCCCAGACCAGTTATTCGGATGATCTGAATCTTACCGATCTGCCCGATGAAACGCCGGATTCAGTTTATTACATGCTGAGGCTTTACAGCGTTTACGATGATTCGGCCGATTCTCAGCCGGTTTTGGCGGTCTTACGCAATAATCGGCCCCCGACGTTATTTAGCTTTATCAGCGGCATCAATTATGATATCGATACTTTAACCGGTACAGATGTTACGGCCGCGTTCGGCTGGTCGAGAAGCGAGATTCATGATTTCGCCGATTATGTTATTTATGAGAATACCAGTCTTGATACAATTACGGCCGTACCGATATTTTTCGAATACGAACAGGGGTCGTTGTCTTATGGCATAAATAAAAACAATATCGATACCCTGGATGTGTACTATTATTGGCTTAAGGTATTCGATTTGGGCGGACAGTCATCCGGATTTTCGGCGCCGGATTCGGTTTATTACTAAATTTGGGAGGCTTGGTTGTCTGTCCTGGATGGCTTAAATCATTTCATCGAGACGTACATCAGGATTTTCCGGGGCTTGAGGTCAGTAAAGCTTTTAGCCCCGTTTTTGATTATGGGCTGTTTCAAAGTCTTGCTCTTGACCGCCTTGATTTTATTCTATCTTCCGCCTGTCTACAAAATGCTGATACCGATCCTTGGTTATTTTTATTCGGACAGAGTTTTGCATTTTCCTTATTTCTATCTTGTCTTGCCGCAAATTTTCATGTATGGCTCATCATTGGTGCTCGATTTTATTTTCGGCATTATTCTTTATGCCGCCGCGGTATTCATTATCGGAACCAATATTAAGCAAGAGCGAGGCGGCCTCGCTGAAGGGATTCGAACCGCGCTGAAATCCTGGGGAGCTTTAATCCTGGTTTGGGTTTTAAAGACTCTTATTTTAGCCGTAATATTCCAATTCGGCTGGTCTTTGGCTATCCCGATTCTCCATGGCTTGCCCTTTGCCGATTTTTCCGCGTTTTTAGCTGTCCAGATCGCCGGCCTGATTTTCACGACTTTTTTAGTTTACGCCGTACCCGCAATAATGCTGCATCGCCAGGGTTTTTGGGCGGCGATTTTAACCAGTATCCAATTCGCCGGCAAG
>CAZFSN010000049.1:0-16490 GCA_964521815.1 uncultured Ignavibacteria bacterium
ATCGTGCTCGTCATTTCCATAACGCACTCCATAAGTTACTTCATCTTCATCCGCATCTGTGCAATGATGCCAGAATAATTGAACGTCTGGACCAAAAACATTTGACGCGCTATCCGGGGCAATATAGACCGGTTCTGTCGGAGCATGATTATGTCTTACACATTCTGATCCAATAGACAAGCACCCTGATATTAGAATTAGAAATATGTGTATTTTTTTACTGATTAGCATAAATATTCCTCCCGTTCAGTCACCACAGATGATTTTTCAAAGAGGCATGTTGTTAAAAACAGGCTCTTATTAGTTAAGCCCGCTAATTGTGATCCAGACTAAAATAAAATCGTCCCCCCAAGGGACAACGCGAATGAACTATAACTCTCCTTTAAATCAAAATCATAAAGCCAGTCATTGGGAATAAGCCAGCCTAATTCCGCCGACAGCTTCAATCTTTCAGAAAAAGCTCTGTTAATCTCCAGTGATGGCATCAGAATTCCGGCAGCTCTACCGCCGGCCGCTAACGCCCCATAACCGCCATCGATTATGATTTCGTTTTTATCAAATGTCTTTGAATAATAAAAACCGATTGTCAGTAGCAACGCGGCTTTTATGCCTCTGTCGCTGTTAACTTCAAGATCGTTATACAAGGTGTTGATAACAAAACCCCAGGATTGATTTACCTGGGTGCGGGTTTTCAAACCAAAACCGACCCCCATTTTGTTATCAACCACGTTTCCCAAATCTTCCCATTCCATCAGATTGCTGGGAAACATGATGTTTAAGTATGGCTTGAAATTAATCTGACGTGCTGGAACTTCATAAGCAATTGATAGTTGCGTTGATAAAATCAGAAGTGTTACTGCCGAGAGAACTACTCTTGATCGTCTGATCATAATTGCCTCCCAAAGGTTGGAGTTGAACATCGATATGCAATAGTAATATTTATACAATCAATCGTCAATAGTTTTTTCTATGGGTAAAATATTTGGCGGAACATCGGGGGATTTCAATTTACCCGCAGGTCATTGCGAGAAGCCCAAAGGGCGACGAAGCAATTTGGAAGTGGTTGCGCTGTATACCTCCAGATTGCTTCGCCCCGCTAATCGCGGGACTCGCAATGACGTGTTTGAGGATTTTCCTCATTGCCAAACTTCAGTTTGGCAACGCGATTGGCATAGAAACTATGTTTCGGCTTAAATCGATAAGGGCTTGAGCCTACCCCACCTCAAACACCGTCTTCCCGGCCACTATCGTCCGCACTACCCGGCCGGTTAAGGTCATGCCTATATATGGTGAGTTTTTCGATAATGACTTGAAATCGTCTTTAGTGACTGTCCATTCCAGTTCGGGATCGATAAGCGTTATATCAGCCGATGCGTCTATATCGAGCGTCCCGGCGGGCAAGCTGAGAATTTTCGCCGGGTTGATAGTCATCAGCTTTATCGCCTCAAGCCAGCTTAGCACATTCTTTTTAACCAGTTCGGTTGACACCAGGCCAACGGATGTTTCCAAGCCAATCATCCCCGATGGGGCGTAGTCGAATTCGAGCTGTTTCTCATCATAGGCGTGCGGCGCGTGGTCGGTGACTATGGTATCGAACACGCCGGATGCCAGCGCCTTCTTGATCGCGGCTATATCCTTTTTCGTGCGAAGCGGCGGGTTGACCTTGAGGTTGGTGTCGTATTCGGTAAGCATCTCATCATTGAGCGTGAAATAGTGAGGGCAGGTTTCGGCGGTAACCGGCAGTTTTTTCTTTTTGGCGGCTTTAATCAGTTCCGCCCCGCCAGCGGTGGACACATGCGCGATATGAATCGGCGCGCCAGTATATTCAGCCAGCATTATCTCGCGGGCGATCATCAATTCCTCGGCAATCCGCGACACACCCCGTAGGCCAAGATTGGACGCGACATAGCCCTCGTTGGCGACACCTTGATCGGCCAGATCCAAATATTCGCAATGCGAGATAGGCATAACGCCCAGCATCTTGCAGTATTCCATCGCCCGGCGCATGATAAGGCCGTTCTGCACGCCATGGCCGTCATCGGTAAAGGCAACCGCGCCGGCCTGCTGCATATCGCCCATCTCGGCCAACTCTTCCCCTTTTTGGCCTTTGGTCAGAGTGCCGATTGGGTAGACATTGACAACAGCCTTTTCGGCTTTCTCGACAACGAATTTTATCGTTTCCTGATTATCCAAAGGTGGATCGGTATTGGGCATACAGGCCACCGAGGTGAACCCGCCCGCGGCCGCGGCGTTAGCGCCCGATTCAATCGTCTCTTTGTATTCGAAACCGGGTTCGCGGAAATGCACGTGAATATCGACCAGGCCGGGACATACCAGAAGCCCGCTAGCATCGATATCGCCTTTGGTGTTGGTCTTCTTCTTGACCACTTCGGCGATTTTACCGCGCTTGACAACAACATCCCCCGGACCGAAATAGCCATCCGCCGGATCGACTATCGTGCCGCCTGATATAATGAAATCACTCAATGTTACCGGCTCCTCCGCTCAGAAGGTACAATACCGCCATCCTGATCGCCACGCCGTTGGTCACCTGCGGCAGTATTACCGAATCGGGGCCATCGGCGACCTCCGATGATATCTCCACGCCCCGGTTCATCGGGCCGGGATGCATGATCGTAAAATTCTTGTTCAAATATTTCAAACGCTCTTTAGTGATACAGAACCGGTTGGAATATTCTCTCAGCGATGGCAAAAGCCCCGATGATTGCCTTTCTTTCTGCAGACGCAGAACATTGACAACATCCGCGCCCTCCAAAGCTTCCTCGATTCGGGTGTACACGTCGATACCCATCTTCTCCACTTCGTATGGCAGAAGTGTGGATGAACTGCAGACAGCTACGCTGGCGCCCATCGTTTTCAGACCCCAGATATTGGAACGGGCTACCCGGGAATGCTTGATATCGCCAACTATGACCACACGTAAGCTATTTATCTTGCCGTATTTTTGCTGCATCGTGAAAATATCCAGAAGACCCTGCGTCGGATGTTCGTGGCAGCCGTCACCGGCGTTAATTACCTGTGAACTGCAGTTTTTCGACACGAATAAAGGCGTACCGGAAACCGAATGCCGTATTACTATCATATCGATTTTCATGGCTTCGATATTCCAGATCGTATCCAGAAGCGTCTCTCCCTTAACTACCGAGGATGATGCTTTGGCAAAACTCACTGAATCAGCGGACAGCCTTTTTTCCGCCAGTTCGAACGATATTTTCGTACGGGTCGATGGTTCGTAGAACAGATTTAATACCGTTATATGGCGTAAAGTCGGGACTTTCTTAATCGGCCGGGAAAGGATTTCTTTTAATGTAACGGCTGTATTGAATATTAAGTTTAGCTCATCGGCTTGCACGCCCTCCAGGCCTAAAAGATGAGGTGATCTCAGTTTCAATGCTTGGCCTTTCCAGCTAATTGCTGAAGAATGACGCTGTCTTCGCCATCGGTTTCTTTCAGATTTACGATCACGTTCTCGCCCTGAAAAGTCTGCAATTCGATAGCCACGTAGTCGGCTCTGATCGGCAATTCGCGATGTCCCCGGTCGATTAGTACCGCCAGTTGAATGCCTTTGGATCGGCCGTAATCGGTCAACACATTCAAGGCGGCCCGGACTGTTCGGCCCGTGTATAAGACATCATCCACGAGAATGACAATCTTGTCATCGATTGAAAACATCAGGTTGGATTTCTGGACAATCGGTTGTTCCAGCCTGATCTGGACATCATCCCGATACATCGTTATATCGATATCACCAACGGGAATCGCGACTTTCTCGATTCGCTTGATCGCTTTGGCCAACCTTTCGGCCAGATAGGCGCCCCGCGACCGGATACCGACTAACACCATATTCCCGGCGCCCTGATTGTGTTCGAGGATTTCGTAGGCGATCCTGTCGATTGACCGGGCAATGCCCTTGGAGTCCATTATTTTAGTATCAGCCATTAATAATCCTATAAAAAAAGCCCGACTTGGGGCTATGACTTATTTGCTCTATTGATACCATTCTGAAAGCTCTTTAATAAAAGAATTGAATACATTTGTCAAGTGGAAAAACAAGTTTTCAGATTAATATATTGATATAAAATATCCTATGAATAAATACACCCTCGTTGCGAAGCGCTATTTCGCAACGCTAAAAAATAAAAACCCTCCGTTTTTCAACAGAGGGCTTCGCAAATTTCCTGATTACGATTTCTATTGATGTATTGGCTTCTTTTTACATCCCCTTGGCGGCCAATACTACATATACGGTCTTGAGTATGATCTTGATATCTTTGGAAATATTCAAACCATATATATAATTCAAATCGTACTTTACCTTGATAACCGTATCGGCTTCGGATTCATCATACTTATGTTCAACCTGGGCCAGTCCGGTCAATCCGGGTCTGACTAACAGCCGCTTCTCATAATCATCGATCGAATCTTTTAATCTGTTAATAAAGAACGCTCTTTCGGGACGGGGCCCGACCAGGCTCATCTCGCCTTTTAAAATATTTATCAATTGCGGTATTTCATCGATACGGGTCGCCCGTAAGAACGCGCCAATCCGGGTGATCCGGGGATCTTTTTTGCTGGCCCATACCGGGCCGGTATGCTTTTCCGCGTCCTGTCTCATCGTGCGAAACTTGTAAATCATAAACGGCATACCATAACCGGAAACCCGCCTTCTGTCGCTTTTTCTTCTTTCAACATGATCGGGTATCGCTATATCCCGACGATTCGAGCGGCGGCGGTTCTTGCCAATTCTCTCCTGACGGAAAAACACGGGACCGGGCGAATCCAATTTGATAAAAATGGGAATAAAAATGAAAAATGGAGACGCGCAGATTATGCCGAATAACGAACCGGCAATATCTAAAGCCCGTTTGGCGCTCCAGGTAAAACCATAAACTTTGTAAAAACGCGCTGCATAAAAAAGTATCGGCCGGAGAGTTAAAGCTCTGCTTAATATGCTATAAACAAGAATCGAATTGGCCAGAAAATATTCGGCGAAAAAGTATTGAAATCTGGTGAGTAATTCTTTCCAATACCTGGCAATACCGCCAAAAATGAGTTCTTCCTCCCAGTATTGGCATAAAGGATTGCCAATAGGACTTTGATACCTCATTATTTACCCCCCAAATTATTTTCTGATAGTTTTGCCATAATTTTGATTGATAATTCGCAAATACCTTGCCACTACCGGAATATAAAAAGTATATTTTAAATTAATTAATAATAATGATAATTACTGCTAATGTGATTTCAATCCGTTGTCTGACAATAGATTAAAAATGAAAGTTCAGGGGACGTCAAAATATATTATGATTTCTAACAGGGTTAATTAAATATACGGGAAATTTTTAATGCAATATATGCATGGAATTGCACATTTTATGCACTATGTTTTAACTTGTTGATCCGCCTTATTATAATATTTGTAAGAGTAATATTTCGAACTGTAGTAATATGGCAATACCTCATCAAGATTATTCATCACGATACCCAGCACATTAACCTTGGAATTATTTAGAAAATTAATTGCTCTTTTAACTACTTCTCGAGGCGTTTTGCCGGCCCTGACAACCACCAGCGTTCCGTCTACTTCGCTCGCGATAAGTACCGGGTCCGAGACCGGAATTACCGGCGGTACATCAACAATAATGAAATCAAAATAGAATTTTAACTCTTCAAATATTTCGCGAAGCCGGTTTTGATGTAAAATCATCGATGGATCAGTTTCTAATTTGCCGGCGGTAATTATCGATAAACCCTGGACGGACGTTTGTTTGACAGTCTCTTTGACTGTGCATTTTTTCTCCAATAAATCGGCAAATCCAGTCTCCAGCGGCAATTTGAATAAAACATTGATCATCGGCCGGCGAAGGTCGGTATCCAACAGCAGTATTCTATCGGTAGTACTCTCAGCGATTGACAGGGCTAAAAATGATGCTATCGTGGATTTGCCCTCCTCCACACTCGAGGAGGTTACCATAACGGATTTCAGCTTGCCGTCATCCATTTTCCTGATATGGGAGTAGAGACGGCGAAACTCCGTAGCTCCGCCAGACTCTCTGTCATAGTAGCTGATAATCGATTCTATCTTCATTTTAATATTGCCCTTAATAAAGTCTTCAGACCTTTTACCTCGTTTTGGGTAAGTTTCAAATTTTTCATCGCGATCTTATAATCAGGATTAAGCTTTAAGGCCGTTTGAAACGCTTCTATCGCCCGGTCGCTATGGAATTGAGCCAGCACGGTGTAGGCCATCCCCAGTTCATTATATAGATCGGGGAAATTGGGATGCGCTTCCAATTCTTTGCTCAACCTCTTGATATGCCGAACGACTGATTCCTCGCGTAATTGATCGTTCTGAAATATATATTCAAGATGGAAATTATAGCTTTTTTTAGGAAATTTGCCGTTAGTCGCCGCATCGTAGCCTTCGCTAAGTTCGATAAACGCTGTCTCATGGTCTTTATTTTCAAGCGCGTCCAGCCCCTTTTGTAAAAAATCATTCTTAAAAGCCGGATTAAAGCCTACCGATTTGGCTAATAAATTCGTCGCATTATCTTCAAGATTTTGGGCCAGATTGTAATCTTCCTTTTTGATTCCGTTAAGAATAATCGCCATAGCCATGTTGTAGTAAGCTTCGGCGAAATACACATTGAGTTTTATCGCTTGTTCGAAATTTTGATAAGCCTGGAAACATTTCCCTTGTTTTAAAAGCGCTTTTCCCAGGTTGTTATAATAATCCGGGAAACCGGGATTTTGTTCGATAGCTTTGATGAATCTATCCTGCGCCCTGGCGTATTCTTCGAGTTCCATATAAGTCAAGCCCAAATAATTTGTCATCCGCGAGTTTTGCGGCGCTCGTTTGACCGCTTTTTCCAAAATTCGGGAAGCTTCATCATATAATTTATGCTCAATCAAAGAAATCGCCAGTTTTTCCAATATTTCGCTGTCTTCTTCGTCGGTGAGTTCGGCATACAGCTCGCTAAGTTTGATAAAACGGTCTTGACGGATTTTATGGAATTCCTCGATTATACCGGCAGCCTGTTTGGGATTTTCAGGCAGCTTGAATTCGAATACATCAACCGGATTGCCTCCTTCAAAAAGAACGCAACTGCCCTTGCCGGTAGCCGGGTCGCCGGATGACTGAAGAAAGAATTCTTTGCCCATCCCTCTGAGTTTGCTGGTCAACGTCATTTGTTCCATATCTTATCAACCGTTTTTAAATTTCATGAAAATAATCGCGGCAATCAAAACCAAGCTTATCGCCGTGCCCACATAAATTAAGCCCCGTTCTTTATTTTTAATTTCGTATGGAGTGGCTAAACGGGGAATGGTCGCCAGCACCGGTAAACCCAGATAACTTTCGATATCCTCGACTTTCTTGAATGAATCATCTAAAAGCGCCATAAGCATAATAATACTTCCGCCTATCGCTAACCCCAACATCAAGCCCATAATCAGCATCTTGACCCGGCCTGGACTGATCGGCGCCAGGGGAATCTCGGCCGGCTGGACTATCATGAACTTGGATTCGGCTTCGATTTTTTTGGCACTCTGATCTATCGCCGCGTACTGCGAATGCTGTACGAAAAGATTATATAATTCTCGGTAACGGTCGACTTCTGACTGTAATCTGTCTATCATGACTTCAACATCCGGATCGCGCGAAAGCTTGGATTTTATTTTGCCGATGCTCTTGCCCATAGCCGAACTTTTGCTTTGCATATATTCGATATCGATTCCAAGCTTAATATATCTGGCCAGGTCGGTCTGGGCGTAAACGGGTAACTGGCTATAAGCTGAAGAAACGTAATCTTTGATTGATTTTTCCAGAGCATCGCTGATATCCTTGGCTTCCTGGCTTAAAGCCACAACCTTGCCATCCCGCCAGCTATAGCGCCCCAGAAGTTCAGCCAACCTGGGCACGGTGGCCATGAGTTCTTCTTTTAAGCTATTGGCGGCTTTCGGCAAACTGATCGCGGCAAGATCAATCTGATGAGGCAGTAAGGAAATCCTTAATTCATCTTCCTGCGCCTGTGCAGTGTTTATTTCAATATCTAATGCTTCGACAGCCGAAAAAATCGAATTAAGATTATAATTTAACGTAGTAGTATCTTCCTCAACCGAGGAGGCTATCATGGACTGCCTGAAATTTTTTAACTGATTTTGAGCGTTAAAAAGCTTTTCCCGGTATACTGCCAGCTGCTCCTCGGTAAAAGATATATTGCCCTGGATGCCAACTAATTCTTGCGCCAGGTTCTCTTCGAGAAATATCTCCGCTAATGTCTGAGTCATCTTGCGCGCCATAGTAGGCGTGCTGGCGTTAACCGAAATAGTCACGATATTGGAGCCTGAAACATTGACTTTAATCTTCTTCCTGATAGAACCTACCAGGAAATCCTCGGCCAGTTCGGCAACCGAAACATCCGGCATACCGGCAACCTGCTGCGCGACCATTCGCTTGATATTATCCGACACCTGGATATCAAGTTTGGTTATCAAGCTTCTGATATATTTGGTGGATTTAATCTGACTTGAAAAAGCGTTCTCCATTTCGGCGGACGATTGCCTGAAGTTGCGTTGTGTTGATTCCAGACCCCGCTGGACAGTCGGAGGAAGCACGGTCGATTCCTTCATTAAAATCGATGTCGTCGATTGATATGACGGTTCTATAAAAAATGTCGCCAATACCGCGGCCAGCGGGGCGATTATCGCCGGCATAATCAAATACCACTTCCGCTTGATTAAAATTTGGCTATAATCCCGCAAGCTGAAAGATTGGGCTGTACCGTGTGCCGTGGGCATATCTAAATCTCCACTCTAATTACCGCTGCTGTTCAGCGCGTTGACCAATATCGTCGTCACAATGGTAGTGGCAATAGCCGGAATAAGAAGGCCGGGCAAACTGCTTAAAAAAGTATTTTCCTGCCGATATGGTATGAAAATCGTATCTTCCGGTTTCAGTTTATAACGCGCCGGTCTGCCGCTTTCCGAGTAATCTTTAAAATTGAATTTAAGGACGGAGGAATACCTGACATCTTTCATGACCACTCTGATATTTTTCAAATCAGCTTCAGCCGTTGTCCCGCCGGCGGCCGCGATCGCATCCACTAACTCAATATCCTCGGCCAGGTTTTTTACTCCGGGCTCGTTAACGGCTCCATAAATGTAATAAATATTTTTGCCGGTAAAAGACTGACCGCTCATCAACTCGGCGGTGACACCATAGGGCGAAAGCGGAACATTTATCAAATCCTTGGCTTTCAGTTTAGGCAGCTTGGAAAGATCGCCGTCTTTAATTTGCTTCAACAAATCCACATCGATTACGTCAACTTTGCCGTCGGATTGACGGATAATAGTGACTCCGCTTAAATCGGCCTCCGGCAGCGCGCCGCCCGCTTCACGGATTACTTCCAGAACATTAGGTATATTTTCGTAATGATATTCGCCCGGCGTTGCCACCGCCCCGGCGATCATCACCATCTGGCTATTGAATTCCGTGACAACTACCGTTGCCTGAGAGATGCCGGGATTATAGAACTTGACCTGATCGACTATTGATCTGGCCAGGGCCACGGTAGTTAATCCGGCGGCCTGAATATCGCCGATAACCGGCAAAGCGATCATGCCGTCATCGCGTACCCTTACCTCGGTATTGAGATCCGGTTCCTGCCAAAAACTGATAGACAACCGATCATCGATTCCTATCTTATATGGTTCATTATTTTGGCCAAAACATATCGACCAGACCAACAGAATAAACACCGGTACTATCTTATAAATCTTCATATATCCTCATATCCGCTAATTGCTGTTGCGTGTTCTTCATTAAATTTTCGTCTTCCAACATTAAGCTATTAAACATCATAGATCGATTACGGCCGTCGCTTTTACCTTTTAATAACGCCATATCGGCGGTATAGATAAGACGATCCGATGCCTGCGCGTCAACAGGATAAATCGCGCCGCCTATCGAAACTGTAATATTATAACCATCATCGACGAATTTGCTCGTAAATTTATGTTCCTCAATGCTTTTTCGTAACCTTTCAATAAATATCAGGCAATTGGCGAAACCCGTATCGGGCATGATCACGCAAAATTCTTCCCCGCCATAACGGCTGACTATATCTATCGCCCTGACGCTTTGAGTAACCAGGCTGGAAAGATTTTTAAGCACCTCATCTCCCACTTGATGGCCGTAAGTATCATTAAATACCTTAAAATTATCGATATCAAATATGACTAAAGCGAGCATTCTGTCAAATCTTTTCGCTCTATACATTTCTTCATTGAGCCGCTTATAGAAATAGCGATAATTATAAAGCTCGGTCACATAATCGGTATATGACATCTTTTCTATCAGCATATATTGATGAATATTGTCCAGGGCCAACGAGGCCATATTCGTTAAGGTTGAAAATACTTCCAACTCCGATTCATCATAAGGCTTATCGCCCTGCTTGCCGCCGATAAGCGCTAATCCCTGTAACTCTCCGCCGATAAAAAGCTTTTCAATGGTAAAAAATCCGTGAGCCAGGGCTTTTTCGACAAACGGATCGGTGTCGGATAAACCCGAACTTAGAACCGGCAATACCAGAGCCTTTTTTTGCGACATTAATATTTTAAATACTTCCGAATCAGCCGAAAGTTTCATCGCTTTGATGCTTGGGGGAACTTTGCCGGCAAAACCGGAGACTGTATAACCGTTGTCGTTTTGTCCTATGCGGGTCAAAACGATAATTCGTGAGGGGCTTAGTATGCTTCGCACCGATTCGATATATGATTCTATTAATCGGCGCCAGTCATAGACGGTAAACATTTTATTGGAAACTTCATAAAAAGAATGAAGATCAATCGTTTTATGCCTTAATTTTTTCGTCAATTCTCCAAGTTCCGTCTTCGCCTGGTCCAAATCAGTTTGAAGTCCTCTGTTTTTTTCTTGATGTTTCTTAATACTATAATTGCTTCGACAAATATCATATAACATCGGCCAAACCGCGTTATCGTAATCCGATATTGTGCAATATTTGGCCAATTCTCCTTTATGATCCTCACCTACGAATAATATGGCCTGGTCGTTGAATTTATAATAATAAAGCAATGGCTTTTCGATTCGATCCGGCAACTTGCACTCTTTGGCCAGGCTGCCGTAACAATCGACCGGAAGAGGTGTGCCGTATTCCGCCTTTAGTTTTTTATCGGCGCCTGACAATATTTTGCCGATTGTTTCGGCTTTGATGGGTTCGATGCTTTTTAGTTTGAAACCCACGCCCATCAAAGGCAAAAAGAGGCCGCGTTCGGAACAGAAAACAACGAATCGGCTTAACTCAAAAACTTTTTTAACTTGCTCGGCCGCGGCCAAAACGGGGCTTTTCCTTAGATTTTTCTGATAACCGCCGAAAATCAATTTACTGAGATTGAAAATTTTGTTCTTGGCCGATATGTCGGTTTTAATTTTATATAATTCCGCGGTAGCCGACCGCGCCGTATGCCGGTGGCCTCTGCTCTTTTTAACGAGGACAATAATCCATATTAGGGTAAATAATAATAATGCTGATAGTATTAGAAAATAAATCGTCATCTGCTGCGCGAATCCATGCCTGGCATCTGTTACTTGGAAAATCTTCTGGTTCTGGCAAAGTAGAAACGCTTTTTCTTGGAACTAAGACCAAGTTTTTTAAGCGTCCACCAGGTTTTCAGAAAGCCGGTGCCGGGAAATTCAGTGATTATCGCCCGCTTTATCTCGCCGATACTGAGGAAGGGATCCTTTCCGACTACATCCATAATAGCCTCGCCTAAATCTATCGCTTTAGGTTCTAATACCTGACTCGAAGGAGCCATTACAGGCTTTTCTAAATCGACTTTAGTTGTCGCGCTAACCTGACTATCGATAGCCCCCGCTTCCAAATCTTCAACATTAGCCATTGATATTGATGGTTTCTTCTCGCCTTTTAACATCGAGGCGCCGGATTTGGTGCCTGATGATTCGACAATCGATACCGGCCTGGGCTTGACTACATCCATTCTCGGTTGATTCGCCATGACACTTCCGCCAAAATCATTCTTGGCTTTTTCGATATTATCAAACGCCTTAAGAATACTGTCGAATTCCAACAACTCGAATATTTCGTATACATTGGGGATCATCCGCGCCAGTTTGATATCGCCTTTATTCAATCTGATTTCCCGTATATTCGAAATAAAAATACCCCAGCCCGCCGATGAGATATAATCTACGCCTCCAAGATCGACGATTATATTATATCTTTTTTGACCAAGAAGCGAATTAGTCACCTTCTCCAATTCGGTGGCGGTCATAGTATCTATCACGCCATCGACACGGATTATAGTGACTTCCGTATCTAAACCCGGGACTTGAGTCGTTTCTACCGAAATTTTAATATCGCTCATATTTTTCACCTGCCCAATCTATCCAAAGCTTCCTTGACAAATCGATAATAATCATACGCCCCGTGCGAATAAGGCGCGTATTCAAAAATCGTCTGACGATTCATCTGCGATTCTTTGATCTGGGTGTTAACTCTTATAGTCGTGTCAAAGACGCTATCGCCATATTTTTCCTTAAGATCGCCAAGTATTTTTTTCGAGATTTTAGTCCGAACATCATAAAACGTCGGTAAAATCCCTAACAGATTAATGTCCTTTCCGTTATTAATGCCTGTCTCTTTAATTATCTTAAGCGTAAGCGCGGCTCCCTCCAATGCGAAATAGTCCATCGAAACCGGAATCAGGACTGAATCCACATAGCTTAAGATGTTTGAATTTATTATATTTATCGACGGGGAGCAATCTAAAATTATAATATCGATGCCGGTAAATCTGCCCAAAGCCTTGGCCAATGGGAATTCATTGACATCTTGTTGGGCTAAGTAACGTTCTACCATATAGATATCGCTTCGACCAGAACCGACTAAATAAAGATTGGATCTGACATTATAAATGTCGACCTGACCGGTCAATAACAGGTCCGACAGCCCCTGAACGCCGTTTAAGTCAAATGCCAGCGATGCCGACCCCTGTGAATCACAATCGACTAACAACACCTTTTTATCCATCAAGGCGGCCGCATGAGCGAAATTAATCGCGGTCGTGGTTTTGCCGGTACCGCCTTTGGAAGCTGTAATCGCGACCTTATACATTATTGCTTAAATTTCCTCATCAACTTCTTCTCGTATTCGGCCATATCATCTAAAGTTGACGGCTTACTCTCTTTCTTGATCGCTTTTTCATCGATATTGATCTGTTCATCACTAACCGGAGATATCTCAATCGGTTTATACTTCTTGCTCGGAACAATCGGCGGGCTGACTTCAACATCTTCCTTAGCTTGTTCCTTGATCTCTTCCTTAATCTCTTCCCTAACCTCAGGCTTCTGTTCAGTCGCGGCCAAATCAGGGCCGACTTTAGACATCATAGCCTGAAACATCTGAGCGATTTCCTGGCCGCCTTCGAGCTTCTCAAGCCCTTTAGCGATATCATCATAAAGGTTTTTGCCGCTGGCAACCGGTTTTAAATGTTTTAACTGGGATATTATTTTACCGGTTTCTTTGGTAATTCTATCAACTTGCCTCTGTTCGATATTTTTTTGAAGGCCTTCGACATATTCCGTACGATCCTGTTCTTTTTGGGTGTCACGGAGAATTTCTTTTTCCAGAAGTTCTTTCTGTTCGGGCTTTAGCTGACCGACTCTTTCCACGTAAGCCAGCCGGAGTTTTCTGGTATTGAGACGCATCGCCACTAATTCATCATAAATGCTCTTGACCGGGTAATCATCACCCAGCTCAATCAGGCTTTTCCGTATTCTGGCCGCGCCTAATTCGGGATTTTCGCGAATAATATCCAACAATTTCTTTCTAACACCATAGGGCAACTGCTTGATACCGGCATCGGCTCTTAGCCGTTTGTTCAGAAGTCCTGAATCGCCTTCACGTTTCCACCTTTTGCGATATTTATAAAACGTCGATGGCGACACTCCCATCTCCAGACAGGCTTCTTCGACAGGTTTACCCTCTTCCTCGACCATTGTTAACAGGCGTTTGCGCTTTTCCAGAATCAACTCATCGACCATGATTTTTTCTTTAACGACGACCAGCGTAATATCATCATTTTGAGGGGCGTTGCCTGTGAATCTGGCCAAATCCTGGTCCAGGGTCGAGGCGAACTCCTCAGGCGCCAGATGAGCATTATTGTTTATGAATTCTATTAGTCTGTCATTGCCGTATTGCTCAGACCGGTTATTCATCGCTTCGGTGATTCCATCGGTGTAAATAACCAGCATATCATCTTTTTTCAGTTTAAGCTTGTCAGTTTGAAGGTCGCCGCCAAACGAGATGTTATCGGGAAGAGTCAAACCGAGCGGCATGCCTTTGGGATTTAAAAAATAGCATTTATTGGTATCTTTGCGGAATAATATCATGGGATTATGACCCGCCGAAGCGAACGATATTTCGCGCTTTTTGGAATCGAGAATGATGAAAAATATGGTAATGAACATTCCCTTCTTGACATCTTCCGCCACAAAATCATTGACTTTGGATAAAATATCATTGGGCTGATAATTATTGCGGGATTCCAACCTGATCGCGGTCCTGATCATGGTCATGACCAGCGAACCCGGAACGCCTTTGCCGGAAACATCCGCCACCGCTATGCCCAGAGTATCATCATCGATCCAGACGAAATCAAAATAATCGCCGCCGACATCTTTGGCCGCCCGATAAACCGCCGCCAGCTCATACCCCTCGATTTCCGGGAATCTGTTAGGCAGTAAAGCATGTTGAATTTCCTGGGCGACCTGCATTTCCTTTTGCAGGCGTTCTTGTTCGACTACGTTTTCCTGGGCTTGCTTAAACTTGGTGGTTATCTCGTTGAATGCCTTGGCTATTTCCGAAAATTCATCGGTTCCATCCACAGGCAGAGTTTCTTCCAGATTGCCTTGCCCGATTTTCAAAACGCCCTCGGTCAGCTTTTGAATCGGCTTAACGAAATAATAAGAGAGCATATAAACGGCAATCAGACCTACGACCAGTCCCAGAAGGGCAAATAATAAAATAGACAGCCGTGAGCTCTGGAGTTGTTCGGTTAGGCCGGAAGCCGCGAATCCGAAATTAATCGCTCCGACTTTTTTATTGCCCAGCATGATATTTGTTATCAGATGATAAATATCGCCATAATCGCTATTTTTATATTTCTGGAATTCGTTTGCTAGTTTGGGATCGATACCTGATGGGTATTTATATGGCGAAAGTATATTTTGAGGATTGATAGCATCCGCCCAGATAAGGCCGTCATTATCGACAATAGTGATATATTTTAAAATAGGATTGCCGCTCACCGCTGATTTGGCCAGACCGGCAAGTTCAAGTACATTCTCAACGGCGATTTTATCGGCCGCGTTCAAAGAGGTGGTATGCGCGAAACCCGAAGCCTCGGCGAAAAACCTCTGAGTTATAACGGTAGAATTGCGATGATTATAATAAAGCGCGATAGCTCCCACTAATAAAAATACTACCAGCGATGCCCACATGGCAAATTTAAGGCGAATGGATATTCCGGTGGGTTTTAGAAGTCTTGATGTCCTCGGCTGAATCTCTTTTACCATGCGCAATTCATTTTCGCCGTCGCGGGAGTAATAATCGACAGAGTCCATCATTTTGCGGATGAGATATAGCCCTAACCCGCCTTTACGGCCGGTCTTCACATAACGGTCGAGATCGGGCGTATCGGTGCCCTTAAAATCGAAACGGCGGCCTTTATCGAATATCGAAAATGTTACCTTGTTTTGCAGTATCTTGATTTTGATCCTGATAGTACCGGGACCGAAAAGGTAAGCGTGACGGATCACATTAGTGCAGGCTTCCTCGATTGCCAGTAAAATGCCGTTTTTTTCTTTATTAGTCAGGTTAAGGTCGGCGATAACATCATCAATGGATTTGCGGATATCCACCAGCATGTTCTCATCGGCGGCAAAGCTCATAAATATTTCTTGAGGCTTTTTAAACGCCATTGATTTCCCTCACTTTCGGCATCCGCAGTATAACTCATTGAAATTCCAAAGTAAAGATGAAATACATCCTTTACTAATGTCAGGAATCGGCAAAATTTCTAAATAAATTGAGTCAAAATAGCAAACCATAACATTAAAACGGTAAAACGAATAAAATCATTTCGGGAAACATTATCTGTCTGAACGCTCGGCGGCCTGATCGATATTTCTGGAAAGATTGGGATTATTAGGATAAAATTCCTGTAAAGATTGCCATAATCGGATAGCTTCCTTATACTCGCCGGCCTGATATTTTTCCATGCCCTGTAAATAAATTTGCCAGTGAGCGTCGTTCTTTTTAATATCTTCTACTGTCGTCACCTCGGCCGTGTACCGGTTAAGCTGACGTTTCAAGCCTTTGGCGCCCTCCGAATCGGGATTCAAAGCCAGAGATGAATCGACCAGC
>CAZFSN010000050.1:0-2087 GCA_964521815.1 uncultured Ignavibacteria bacterium
GGTATCGGTTACCCGGTTTAAACCCTTCAATGCGAGTGATTTTTCCTCCTTGGCTGTCAGATGTCTGTAACCCGGAAGGCGCTTATAATGATTATGAGCTACCAGATTGAATATGTCCTCTTCCAGAT
Source organism: uncultured Ignavibacteria bacterium (assembly GCA_964521815.1). GTDB lineage: Bacteria > Zixibacteria > MSB-5A5 > UBA10806 > 4484-95 > JAAEQD01. The sequence goes on from CAZFSN010000050.1 coordinate 129, forward strand.
TGGCCGCGGTGGCGCAAATCCCATGTATTTTATCCCGACGGATCATTTCGGCCAGGGAGATACCCAGTTCGGCGGTACTCATCGCTCCGGCCATGGTTAGTAGCATCTTGTTGCCGGCCTTGAGAAAATCGACCCAACTCTGGGCCGCGTCGACCACCACTGCCGCGTTAAAATGCTTGTAATTAGCCGTGAGAAATTCACGAATTGATTTTTCTTTCATTTTGTTGCCTTTATTTAAAACAGTTAAATATTCATCCAAAACCTGAATTTCTAATTAGTTTTTAAAATAAATGGAAATGATACTAAAATCAAACACAATAGTTTTAATAATTATTCTTTATTTCATTAAGTGAAGGACTTTTTGCCGCAAGGCCCTGGCATTCGAATAGTCGATCTAAGATAATCCGGAAATGATTTTACCAACAAGAGACGTGAATTTGCCCTAAGTCTTTGACAGCGTATAGGAAAAATCCCCGCCTTTCTGCTTAGTCACCCGGTCAATCTTTTAATTTCTCCTCAATCGCCTCGTACAAATGTTTATTCCCGCCCAGAGACTCCAATTTAACCGTCAACCCTTATTAATGTTATCAAGCTCGTGCCGATATAGAAATTGTATAATAGTAAAGGTACATTATGGTTAAAATTCCGGCTGGATTGACATCATCGGTAACCGCCGATGCCAAAAACTTTATATTGCAGACCGAATTCACGTTTCCATCGACCGGCAAACGGCCGAACGAGTTTGACCCAAACGCGACCGGCCATATCAAAACCACGGTAGCTGTCGAGGGGCAGGTCGTTCATAAAGTGGATAAAACGTATCGGGAATTATTCGATACGGAAGAGGCTTTTATTCTGGCCGAAAAGGCGGTCAAACAACAACATCTGGCGGTAGCCCGGCAGGTGGTTTCCAAACCCAAGGAATTTTTAGCATCGGTTTCAGAATTAACAATATCAGGCGAGGACCGGCTTGGTCTCATACCGGGGATTGCCGATGTCGTGCAAATTGATTGGAACAACTTGTCAAACCAACCTCAACAAGCGGGTATTCATAACAATATGCTTAAAAATCTGGAACTTACCCGTGACCTGGTTTTCGCGGTTACACAAAACACCAAACTTGGCAAACTGAAAAGAATGGTCGGCACGATTGAAGACAAGAAATTCATGCTGGTCGGATATGGGGGACATTCATACTATTTAAATCTTAGGGAAAATGCGGATGTTTCCTCGGTGTTGGCCGAGTTGGATAAGGTAAGATCCTGATGGATAAGATTTTGGCCAATATGCGGGCAGTCCAGGGGGTTATCGGTACGCTGGTTATAGACAAAAGCCGGGCTCTCACGTATCAGTTGGTACCGGCCTCGTTTACGACCGAAAAAATCAAGGAAATCGCCATGCCGCTGTTACGTCTGGGGCAATCGCTGGATCGAAATATGTCCCTTGATTTATTTTTTGAAAACGGTTTGGCGCGGCTTTATAACAGAAGTAATCTGATTGTTCTGATTCTCGGCCACAGTGATCTGAATTTTAACGCTCTGGGCATCGTCTGTCGGGAAGCTATCCCCGCGATCAGCCGGAAATTGGCTCATGGCCAACTATCGGTTTCCCCCGGCAGTCGAAAAACATCATCTGAGTCCAGCCCTGAGTTTTTACTGAAGGCGATAAATATAATTTCCACGAATTGCGTCGAAAAAATTGGCGCCTATATGGTCACCAAAAACCTGAGGAAAGCCAAGGATGAACTGGCGCAGACTTATCCGATATTAGCCGGCGTATCCGTCGATAATAACGGTATCGCCTCATTTATTAAAGGCTTACCCTACGAACAAGATAGAGACACTTTGACCGGATTCGCTCACTGGGCGAATTTATTCTTAAGTAATTGCGCCAAAGCGACCAACAAATTAAAGCCGGCTGATATCATGGAATTGACTTTGGAAATCCGGGAAACTTTGG
>CAZFSN010000050.1:2187-16414 GCA_964521815.1 uncultured Ignavibacteria bacterium
AAATTAAAGCCGGCTGATATCATGGAATTGACTTTGGAAATCCGGGAAACTTTGGACCTGTCGGGTTTTTATCAGCTATATGTGGATGTTGGAATTTAAAATAATCCCGCTTCTAAATCAGATCGTATAGCTCTTCCAGAGGCATGATCGGCCAGGTCTCGCATTGGAACGCGCCCAGAGCTCCTATCATAGCGGACAGTTCAAAAGCAACTTCGAGATCAGGGGCTTCCGTGATAAACATATAATCATAAACGCCCATCACCGCGTAGGCTTTTAAAATTTTCGCTTCCTTAGCCTTAAACAGGTTGCTGACATCGATGAATTTTTGTTTAAGCTCTTTAATATTTTTCTTGGCCTCAAGCGTACCTTTGGCTATTACAACGAAGTTTGGCATATGTTCTCCCTGATATATTTATTTATCAGCAATTCTGAGCAAATTTTCGCCCATTGTCATTAAAATATTTGTACCGGAATATGTCAAGAACTATTCGTGGCGATGACAGCTTTTAATACCATAGCCGGTAGGCTCATACCGCTCATAATTCGATTTCGATTTTTTAATGTCGATAAACAAATTATTAATGATGCAGTTCCATATAATTCAGTATAAGTAGATTTTAATGGCGCAATTTATTGATTTATAGTTACTTAAGTCGGTCTTAACTAAAAATTATTGAAGTGTTTTTACTTGACAATATTTCATATCAAATTATATTGCGTTGGGGAGTTCTTAAGGGTGCTTAAGTGACAGGCACCATTTTTTTAGAGTAACTGGGATTTGCGGGAGTATATGCAAATCCCTTTTAATTATTTAAACCTTTAATAGCCGTGGAGTTACAATGAAAAAGGTAGCCCGAATTAAATGGATTACCATCGCCTCGCTGGCGTTAGCATTACTATATATCAGCCAAAGTTGCACCAGGGAGAAAATTATAGTTTATGGCCAATTTACCCAGCCTGTCGTTCTGGCTGAACCGGCTAATTCCGGTTCGATTTTTGTGACTATGCCCAACCTTATCTGGCATTCACTTGATGAAGCGATATTATATCAAGTTCAGATGGCCAAAAGCGCCATGTTCGATGAGTTGGTTTTTTCGGAAACTCTTACCGACACTTTTTATGTTTATGAATCGAATTTGAGTAACGGTCAATATTTTTGGCGGGTTAGGGCGAAAGATAACAATGATATTTGGAGTGACTGGTCAGAGGCGAAGGTCTGGTCGTTTTTCATTAATAACAACTCTTTGTACATGAATTTGCTTTCCGTTGTGCCCACTATTGGCGTGGCCCAGGATATTTTCGTGGTCGAAGAACAGCCGGACAGTGTTATCGCGTATGTAGCCGACGGCCAGGCGGGTTTGATGATAGTGAATGTTACCGACCCCTCGGCGCCGGTCGTAATCGGCAGTGTTGATACCTACAACGGCGATTTCGCCTCATCGGTGTGGAAGCTGCCCGGCGATGAAATCGCCTATGTGGCCGATATGGACGGCAAAATCGCCACCATAGACACTCATCTGCCGTTAGATCCATATTCCATGCGCAACGTGAATCTCGGCTGGGATCAGAACCTTCAAGACCTTACCGGTATGGTATTACAGGACACGATTTACTTATTTACGGCCAATTCAAATTTCGGCCGCCGCAAAGTGAACTTTTTTCAGATTGTTTATCGCGACGGTATACCCGGTTTCGGCGATCTCTATGTCGTCCCGGCTTTTATTCTTCCTGCCGATGTTTTAGGCATCTTCTATGATTCGATACCGATAGTGGTGGAATATTATAGTGCAGAGCGCGAATCCACTTTCTATGAAACCCAAACCGGCCTGTTTGTATTCGCGGCTGTTTCCCAGGCGGGTTTATGGTGGTACGATTTTTCGACGACACATTCATTTGATGGCGCTGACACGATGCTGATTTATTCACCCCGGTGTTTAGGCTGGGCAGATACGCCCGGCAGCGCTATATCGGTTTTCGCGCGCGACGGCTTCGCTTATGTAGCCGATGACCGTGGCGGGCTGCAGATTTTCGATTTGCCTGATACGATTCCGGCATTCGACCATGACGATTTATACGAAGCGGTTCCGGAATTAGTCAGCAATATAAACACATCCGGGCGAACCAAGGATGTGCATATAGTCGGCAATTATTGCTACCTGGCCGATGGTTCAGGTGGTTTAAAAATCATAGATGTTACTGACCCGTATGCCCCTGTTTTTCTGGCGGCTTATACCACGCCTTACGCTTATGGAGTCTGGGCCGATGAGAATTATGTCTATATCGCGGACAGGGATAACGGGCTGATGATTTTCGCAAACGGTGAATTAATTAATTGACAGGAGGTTCCATGACAGGGAAGCTTAACGCGCAAGGATTGATCCTCGCATTTTTGGCGGCGGCCATTATGATATTTTCATCCGCTTTCGCCGCTGAAACGGTCAGGATTACAGACAACCTGGATGATTACGAAGCGCGGCTTTCTCTTAACGCGACAACGAGCAATGCCGTTAACTTAAATTTAGATATAGACGCGGTTGGCTTGAAATCGGCTGAATCGTGGGCAGATAACTATAAGACGGCCGGATTGCCAGGCGGCGACAAACTGATGGCCGGTTCAATCGGCGAAATCGGCCAGCCGGAAATACCTACCCTGACGACTTTCATTGCGATTCCGGACCAAGCCGGCGTAACCGTGACCGCCCACTATGAAAGCTATGAGATCATCGAAAATATCGATCTTCTGCCCGTCCAGACTCCCATGCCGGAGGGCGGATTCGATACGCCGGCGGCTTTCGCCAAAGACATTGATGCTTACAGCCAGAATAAATTTTATCCGGAAGTTCTGGCCGAAGCCGGTGAACCGGTGATTATGCGCGATGTGCGAATGGTCCAGATCGCCATGTACCCGGTACAATACAATCCGGTTACCCGACAATTGAAAGTTTATCGTGATTTATCGGTGGATATTTCTTATGAAGGTGAAGTCGTAAACCCTAAAACCACTCGGGCCAATTATATCTCGGAAGCGTTTTTGCCTTTATACAAATCGATGATCGCCAATTTTGATGAGTATATGTCGACTTTGGCCTCAGTTCCGGTCAAGCGCGGCGGCATTCTTATTATCACTCCGAACCTGACCGGCTATTTGTGGAAAAACGCCATGATGGAAATTGCCAATTGGAAACGCAAGAAGGGCTATGATGTCGCTTTGGTGACCACCAACGATGTTGCCGCCAATGGCAGACCGAGCCAGATACAGGTGAAAACCTATCTTCAAGCCGCCTACAACACCTGGGATGTCCCGCCGGAATTTGTTTATCTTATCGGTGATGAGGATTTGAGTCTTATCCCGGATTATCCTTACAGTTCTTATACTTCCGATCATCAATACGCCTGCCTTGATGGTACTGATTGGATACCGGATGTTGCGGTTTCCCGCGTTTCCGTTGATAACTTAAATGAGTTGAACGCCTGGATCGCGAAAGATCTAAAATATGAAAGAGACCCCGATATTTCAATTGACCCGGGTTATTGGAAACGGGCTATCATGGTCGCTGGCGCCCAGCAGACAGAAACCTGTCCCTGGATTGTGCTGTGGGCCAGGGAAAGACTTCTTATGCACGGCTTTACCCATATAGATACGGTTTTCGATAGGGGTAGCGACCCGCCGGATTCCTGGATGACCAATCCGATTACCGCCGGTGTCGGCTACGTTAATTACCGCGGCTGGGCGGGAGCAAGCGGCTGGTATGATCCATCGTACAATGTCAGCGCCCTGAGTCAGTGTCAAAACATCAACAAACCCGGCGTAATGACATCAATTGTGTGCGGAACCGGCGATTTCGGTGATTATAGCTACGATCCCTGTTTCGGTGAAATGTGGATCAGGATGGGTTCGGCCACGGCCCCCCGCGGCGGCCCCTCGTTTTTCGGCTGTACCGACCATGGCACTCATACAAAATGGAATAACCCTATCAGCTTTGGCTTGTATAACTCGTTTCTTGAAAAAGGCGCTTATCATTTCGGAATCGCGGTTATTGCCGGCAAGATGACACAATACCTGAATTATCCCAGGGACTTAAGCGAAATTCAGAAATATTTCCACACTTACAATATGCTCGGCGACCCGGAGCTTGAGATGCGCCTGACTACTCCGATTTCTTTGACCGTTAATCATCTCACTGAAGTCGGCGAGGGCGAAAGCCATCTGGAAGTTCGGGTAGTGGATGAATTTGGTAATTATGTAGAAGACGCCTATGTCACTCTGATTAGAGGCGCCGGCGATACCGAATCGTATTTCTCTGTAGCCAAAACTGACGCTAACGGAATGGCTCATCTGGATATGCCCACCGATTCTCTGGGTATGCTGGATTTGACTGTTACCGGCCGCGATCTTAATCCATATATGGGCACTGTGAATCTGATTCAAGCCGACATGTCGGTAGGCTACACTACTTTCACGATCGATGATGACATGTACGGCTCATCGAACGGTAACGGCGATGGCCAGATCAATCCGGGTGAAACTATCGAACTTGGAGTCGAACTCAAAAATTTTGGCTCCACGACTACCGCCGAAAACGCTTATGCCGAATTATTCGAACTCTATGAGGGCAAACTGGCGGTTCATAACAACTATGTCACTTATGGTAATATTGGACCCGGGCAGGTAGCTTCCGGTGACGGTAAATTTATTTTTACGGTACTGCCGGATGTAGCCGACGGTGATGAAATAGCCTTGCGGCTGGAGCCTTCAGCGGAAAACTACGATCATTTCTGGTTATCATTAATCCATCTGCCGATTGTCGCTCCCCGTTTTGAAATAGGTAATATTCAAATCAGCGGGAATAACAGGCTTGACCCAGGCGAGACGGTGGATATGACTGTCACGCTCGAAAATGTCGGCGGTCTCGACGCGGCAGGATTAACGGGCACGCTTAAAACAACGGATGGCTATATTCAAATCGGCTCTGCTACCGCCGGTTTCGGTGACATAGATGTTGAAGGCACAGGTAATAATAGCGCCGCGCCTTTCAGCCTTACTGTCAACGAATCAACATTCGAAGGCAAGAGCATTCCCTTTGTGTTGGATTTAACCTCAGCCGACGGCGTGATGTACCAGGTGACTTTCAATCTGGTGGTTGGTTCGATTACCGCCTCGGACCCCGGCGGCCCCGACGCGTACGGCTATTATGTTTATGATAATACCGATATCGGTTATTCGGAACATCCCACTTATGATTGGATGGAGATTAGAACTCTGGGGACGAACACATATTTAACCGATGATTCCAAGACCATGGTTAACCTGCCGTTCGATTTCGTCTATTACGGCGATACCTATGACAGAATAACCGTATGTTCCAACGGCTGGATTTGCATGGATTCGACATATTGGGTCGCTTTCCGTAACTGGCGCATGCCCGATCCATCCTATGCCAAAACGATGATAGCCGGTTTCTGGGATGACCTCGGCCCATCCGGTACCAACAATGTTTACACTTATTACGATACCGGCAACAATCGCTTCATAATCGAATGGTACCAGGTCGCAACCCGATGGAGTTCCAGCTATCGGGAAACTTTCCAGATTATCCTGTATGATCCAGCTCACACCCCGACTGTCACCGGCGATGGCGAGATAGAATTTATTTATCAAGATGTCAACAACTACGATAACAGCTCGGGCGAGAATTATGCCACTGTTGGCTGGGAGGATTCGACAGAATCGATCGGTTTCAGTATCTCTTATTCCAATGTAATGTCCCCCGGTTGCGCCAACCTGGTTGATAACCGCATATACAGGATCACGCCTAATACCGGCCGCGGCGCTATTACCGGCGGAGTACGATATAACGGCGAAGCCCTGGCCGATGTGATGATTAAAGCCTCGACCGGCCAATGGGCTTTTGCCAATGCCGATGGTAATTTTTCCGTCGCCGAAATCCCGCCCGGTACTGTTAATCTCGTTCTACATAAAGACGGCTATTTTCCGCAAACCGTAAGTGATGTTAATGTCGCGGCGAATGTCACGATTGGCATTCAGAACACGGACCTGGAAATTTGTCCAATTCCGGACGGTCTGGAAGCCAGTCAGGGCTTGAGCGATCATGTTCATCTGGATTGGGCCGACATAAGCCATCCCGACCTGGCCGGGTATAATATCTATCGCAGTGATTGGCCGAACGGCATTTACAAGATGCTGAACGATACGCCCGCGGGCGGGAACTCCTTTGATGATTTCACTACCGAAGGCAGTAATATCTACTGGTATTACGTAGAGGCTGTGTTTTCAGGTTCCGGTTATGAGGCCGTGTCGATGGCTTCAACGACGGCAATGGGATCGAATGATGAGATAACCGATGTTAAAGAAGCCGTTAATATTCCGGAGAAATTCTCGTTATCGCAAAATTACCCCAATCCGTTCAACGCCCGAACCGTGATTAATTTCGCTATCCCGAAAGCGGGCCATGTGACCCTGGATATATTCAATATTCTGGGCCAAAAAGTGGCGACTCTTTACAACGGCGATCATGAAGCGGGCTACATGTCCCTGGTCTGGAATGCTACGGATAATGCCGGCAACGATGTGGCCAGCGGCCTTTATTTCTATCGGGTCACTGCCGGGTCGGAACAAATTACAAAACGGATGCTAATGCTTAAATAAGATTTTCGAAGGGGAGTGATTTTTCTTTTTCGCGCGATGGCGGGCCATATTGGCCCGCCTTTGTTATTGCAATAAATGACTGTAGTTATTCATACTGATGATGAAAGCAAAACTTGTGTCCAGGCAGGTTGCGGCGGAACGTAACCCCCTTGCGAATTTAAGCCATGCCATGCTCTTACGGGCGCGATCGAACCAACTTGCGTAATCAAACGAGTATTTTATTGCTTCTAATTTGAATATAGGGTAGTATAACTAACAATAAAATAAACCAGTAAGCCGGAAATGGTAATGATGATCAGAATAATCAACTTAATGATACTTGTAATTATCGCGGCGCCGGTCATGGTGGCCGGCCAGGACGGCACGATCTGGTTTGGTCAGCCTGATGGCAGTCCGCTGGTGTTTAGAATCGGCAGCAAAGAATCCGTGCCGGTTTGGATTCAAACCAGGCCGGATGTATATATTGCCGCCTTATATATACCTTTAGGCTCTGATGATCGATTTATTACTCAAAGGCTGGGAGGACGGTTCTTCGAACCTTTTATCAATGATGATCCTCCCGAAGGTTTTGACAAAGGCTGGGATTCGATTGATATGAGAGACCCGATTCCATATCAAGACAAAGATGGTTTTACCAGCCAGGGGGTCATGGGATTTTCGGATCTTTTTGGAAAACATAATGTTCATCTACACTGCGAACAAAAATGCAAAATAATCGAATTTGATGTATTCACGGCCGCGGATGATTCATTGAGAGGCCATACCTACGATGTTTTTATCGAGGGTTTCGCCCCCCGCCTTGGCGGATTGGATTTAAGCGATACGCTTGGCAAAGTGACTTTCAAGTTCGATACCTTTTTCAGCCCGGTATATTTTTTATACCCGGGCGATATTAACGGCGATTTCAAGGTGGATAACAAAGACTTAAAGCAGCTGAAATTATATCTGAAGAATAAAGCGGCTATCCCCTGGCCGGAAGCCCGCGGTGACTGCAACAATGATGGCGTGATTGATAAGGATGATTTAGAAGAATTAAGAGCGATTATTACCAATAACGTCGATTCGCTTTAATAATTCCAGTGGAATTTATATTTTAAGAGAATGTCGGCGTACTTAACAAGAGCGGCAATTGTAATTATTACTATAAAACTTTTAAAAATCGACTTAATGACCATTTTCTCACAATTTCTGATTTTGTAATGTTATATCATCGGTTTGTTATCGACTGCCCAATTATTGATTAATATATCTCCTCCAGTCAGGAGGATTAATCTCGATAGCTTTTGTGTTGTAATTTTGGGCAATTGCTATTTGGTAGTCACAGATTGATAAAATGTTTTAAGCCAATAGCATATTCTAAATCCCTCAATAATTTGAGTCATCAAATAAAGAATTGTTCCACAACGTTTCATATTTAGGCGGCTAAAATTTATGTCGGCATCGTAGTGTCCGACCTTTGTAAGCAAGATTTCTTTACTAGCGGATCGGGCATTATCGCGAACGTTAATTAATACATCTAAGGAGGCAGCTTGAAAAAAACAATTTTGGCGCTTCTGGGGGTCGCGCTTTTTGTCGCATGGGTGACTTCTATAGCTAATGCCCAGGGCTACGCTGCGATTCTTGAGAAGATTGACAATCTGGAAGCCAAGATCAATCAACTTGAGGGTAAGATCAGTTCAGCCGGTGATCAGTCCGGAATCCCAAAGTTTGAATCGCGACTTTCCGGCCTGGAAAAAAGAATAATCAGCCTGTCGGAAAATAAAGCCGATCTGGCGAAAATTAATACCCGGTTGGCCAATCTGGAAAACAGAACGGAAGGCTCTCCGCCATCAACTGATCTCAATCAAATTGAGGAATTAGTAGCGGATCTCACCGCTCGGGTCAGTGAATTGGAAAATAACATCGCTATGGTCAATGAAAGTGAAAATAATAATATACAGAATCAGGAATCAGGTGATGATATAAGCGGATTAAAAGCGGAAGTAAATACCTTTTCTATCGAACATGAAAATGAGCCGCAGCCGGAGGCCGAGATGACAGGTGAAAGCAGTATCTCGTTGGAAAATATCGAGTTATCCGGCTTTTTCGACCTGATTTATTCAAATCCTCAAAACAGCAAGGAGGACAAGGGTTTCGCGATCAATCAGATGGAAGTCGATATTGAATCGCAGTTTTCGCCCTTTATTACTATTGCCGGCGCTATAGCATACGGTGGCGAGGCTTTCGAAATCGGGGCCGCCTATGCGGATCTTCACTGGATGGGCGATCTGGGATCGCATCCGATCCAGTCGCAGGTATTCGATCATTCCGGATTGCTGGTGGGCCAGTTCGATATCCCATTCGGCGCCGATTACGAAAAAATCGCTTCGCCGGACCGCCCCCTTGTTTCCGCTCCTTTAGCGGTCGAGGAAACGATCGACGGTTGGAACGATGTTGGTTTAAATCTGTATGGCGGTCAGGAACTCTGGGAGGCACAGGCTTACTTCGTCAACGGCGACCAAGACAATATGGCCTATGGCGGCCGTTTGACATTGATGGTCTCGGAATTTTTAAGGATCGGCGGCAGTTCGGCCTCCATACTTAACGGCGATGATCAACCACAAGCTAACTTTTTCGGCGGCGACGCGGTATTTTCCTATGAACCGGTCGAAATCACCGGCGAATATATATTAAAACAGGATGATCTTCAGGCTGAACAAATCAATATTTCCGGCTACTATGTGGAGGGCAAAATTGGCCTGGCCACATGGCTGAAAAAAGATTTCTACTTAGTCGGCGGCTACAGCGCCGTGGAACATAAAGATATAGAAACATCTCAAATAACAGCCCAATTGAATCGCGCCACTGTTGGCGCCGGCTTCAATCTCAATGATAACGCCTCCATGAGGTTCGAATATCTTCTTAATGGCGGCGATGACATAGAAGACGCTAATCTGGCAATTGGACAATTCTTAGTTTCATTTTAATCAAGGAGGGTTTAAATGGCCTGGTTTAAAAACATGAAAATCAGCACCAAGCTGATACTGTCATTCACAGTCGTTTCGCTGTTTATTTTTGCGGCCGGTATTTTCGGGATCATAAACGTGAAAAAAGTCGGTAGCGCCGGCGATAGAATATTAGACGAACACGTTCCGGTGGCGGATTGCGCTATGGAAGCCATAATCGCCTTGGTTTCTGCACGGGATGTTATGGGTGAATATCTTTTACAAAACGACCTATCAAAGTTACCGGATATTGAAAAGGAGTTTAATCAATACGTGGCTGATTTTGATATGTATGTTGAAGCAATAAAATCCGGTTCAAATAAGGATGGTCTCAAGGTAATTGCCACAAAGAACCAATTACTGGTTGCCAGAATCGATGAAGCGCAAGAGATACATTCGAAAATGGAAGAGGCGGCCAGAGAAATGATGAAACATCACGCCTTGGCTCTGGCTGAACAGAATGTGACTCTCAGTGAGAACGAGAAGGAAGCTAGAATTCATATGGCAGAGTTGGACGAAGCTTCAGGTCTAGCTGATTCCAAAATGGGTGAAATCGAAAAACTGGCGGCCGACTCAATGGATGCGGCTATGGCAATGGCGGACCAGGCTCAGTCATCGGCTACATTTATATTAATTCTGGTATCGGTTATTGGCTTTTTAGCCGGCCTGGGACTGGGTACCGTTATTTCCAGATCGATCAAATCCGCGATTACAAAGATGGTGGAAGGCATAAATAAACTGGCTCAAAAAGATTTAACTTTCAAAGTTAAGGTTGATTCCAAAGACGAAATTGGACAAATGGCGGTCGAGCTTAATAAAGCCGTTGAACAATTGCATGAGACGTTAACAATCGTATCCACGAATACCGAACAGCTCGCCAGCGCGGCCACGGAAGTGTCATCGTCATCAGAACAGCTTTCCGCCGGTTCTAAAGAACAAACCAATCAAACCGCGCAAGTTTCAACCGCTATCGAGGAAATGACAGCGACAATCGTGGAAACGTCGAAAAACACCGGCGAAGCGGCGGATAGATCCAAACAGGCCGCCACTAAATCTCAAGAAGGTAGCCGTCTGGCTGATGACACATCCCGCGGCATGGAAGAGATAGTTCAGGCTTCCAGTCAAACTTTGGATAACATCAAGAATTTAGCGGAAAAAGCGACCGCGATCGGTGAAATTATAAAGGTCATCGATGATATCGCCGATCAAACAAATCTTCTGGCTCTAAACGCCGCTATTGAGGCGGCTCGTGCCGGTGAACAGGGACGCGGTTTCGCCGTGGTCGCCGATGAAGTCCGGAAACTGGCTGAACGTACTACCAAAGCCACCAAAGAAGTCGCGGATACGATTAAAGGAATTCAATCCGATGTATCGATTGCCAACAACCAGATGGAAGAATCGGGAGCTACTGTTGATAAAGGCAAACAGCTGGTAGTGCAAACGACCGCCTCCTTAAACGAAATCTTTGCCGCTATTGAAAGCGTACAGGAGATGATGCGTCAAATCGCAACCGCCTCTGAGGAACAGTCAGCCGCGGCAGAACAAATATCAAAGAGCGTAGAAAATGTCGATAGAATTTCCAAAGAATCCTCTACCGGCGCCGAGCAGGCGGCTACTGCGGCCGAACAACTCAATCGCCAAACCGAGGAATTAAGGAAACTCGTCGGCGAATTCAAGCTTGCTGGTACCGCCAGAGTTGGGCATTAGGAGGTTATAAAATGTCAGAAAACATTTTAGCCAAAGACAATGCCGATCAACTTGAGCAGATGGTGACATTCAACCTGGGGCAGGAGGAATTCGGCGTCAATATCCTTCAGGTCCAGGAAATCAACCGGATGGTCGAGATCACCCGGGTTCCGCAAACGGAACTATACGTTGAAGGCATTATCAATCTACGCGGCAAGGTAATACCGATAATCGACTTGCGCAAGAAATTCAGCATGCAGGAAAAAGAGTATGACAATCATACTCGCATAGTCGTAGTCGATGTCAACGACGAAACAGTCGGTCTGGTGGTCGACGGCGTGTCGGAAGTGCTAAGAGTACCGAGCGGCTCGTTGGAAGCCGCGCCACGTCTTGTTTCGGGTGAATCGACTTATTCCGGGGCTGAGTTCATCAAATCGATAGTTAAACTGGAAGACAGGCTGCTGATTTATCTGGATCTGGGCAAGATAATCTCGACCAGCAAAATGCCAACAAAATAAATTATTAGGAGGGAATTGTAGTTTTAAGGGGGGTTGCTTATGCTAAAAAAATTCACAATCGGGAAAAAACTGGCAGTTGGATTTGGGATTTGCGTTTTGATCATAGTTGGTTTGGTGGCCTATAACTACTTCCAGATTCAATCGCTTGGTTCGCTGCAAAATCTGGGGTACAATAAATCCGAAGATGCTTTAGCGGCAACTGAGGCCAGCGGTCTCAGCGAACAGCTTTACATGGTTATCGCCAAAGCCGAGATAGACAGGGATTTAAACGCTACCAACCGCGCCTGGTCCGAAATTAAAAACGAAGCTAGTTCGGATATCGAGAATCTTTTTAAGGTACTTGATACAGATGAGCAAAAAGCATTAGCCCAACAAACAAAAACAGTTTATCTCGAGTTGGTCAGATTGTTTGAAACGGAAATGCATCCGCTTTTAGGTCGAAACGATGAGTTGGCCGCGAGACTTATCAAGGAACTTGACGGCATGATTGACAAACAGGTCACCAAGATGGATGAGCCGTTACTTGCCATTAGAAAATCTGTAGATGACGAAAGCGCAAAAGCTGATAAAGCGTTCGATTCTGTGGTCGCCAACGTTACAACGGTAAGCATGGTGTTGGCGTTTATAGGTATTATCGCCGCAATATCTGTCGCTATACTGATTACCCGTACCATTGTCCAGCCAATTCGCAAAGTCACCGATCAGATCAAAGATATATCCGAAGGTGAAGGCGATCTAACCAAGAGGATTCAGTACGATTCCAGAGATGAAGTTGGCGATTTATCCAAATGGTTTGACACTTTCATGGATAAACTCCATGACATCATTTATCAGGTAGCTTTAAATACCGAGCAGTTAGCCTCCGCGGCTAATGAAATATCCGCCTCCGCCGAACAGCTGTCCGCCGGCGCTAAGGAACAAACCGCCCAGACGGCCCAGGTGTCCACGGCGGTTGAGGAGATGACAACAACGATAGTGGAAAATTCGAAAAACACCGGCGAAGCGGCCGAGAAAGCCAAAGATGCGGCCACCAAATCTCAGGAAGGCGGCCGGCTGGCCGAGGATACATCGCGGGGCATGGAAGAAATAGTTGCTTCATCCAGTACCACAGCTCAAAACATCGAAAGCCTGGCCGAAAAAGCCACAGCTATCGGCGAGATCATCAAAGTTATCGATGACATAGCTGACCAGACCAACCTTCTGGCGCTAAACGCGGCAATCGAGGCCGCCCGGGCCGGGGAACAGGGACGCGGTTTCGCCGTGGTCGCCGATGAAGTCCGCAAACTGGCCGAAAGAACCACTAAAGCTACCAAGGAAGTAGCCGAAACCATAAAGGGTATCCAGGTGGACGTTAGCACGTCCAACTCGCAGATTAACGAGTCGCGAAAAATCGTCGACGGCGGCAAAGAGCTGGTGCAGAAAACCAACGCTTCATTAACAGAAATATTCGCCTCTATCGAGAGCGTTCAGGAAATGATGCGTCAGATAGCCACCGCTTCTGAGGAACAATCGGCGGCGGCTGAGCAGATATCCAAGAGCATCGAGAATGTCAATCGGATCAGCAAAGAATCGGCCACCGGCACCGAACAAGCGGCCTCGGCGGCTGAGCAGCTCAACCGTCAATCGGCCGAATTAAAAGCGCTCGTCGGTGGGTTTAAACTTCGCAAAAAAGCGGAAGCAGGAGCCTAATCATGGCAGAACAAAATCAGGCGAAACAAGCCGATGATCTCGAGCAAATGGTGACATTTAACCTGGGGCAGGAGGAATTCGGCGTCAATATCCTTCAGGTCCAGGAGATCAACCGGATGGTCGAGATCACCCAGGTGCCACAGACCGAACAATATGTCAAGGGTATAATCAACCTTCGGGGCAAGGTGATACCGATAATCGATTTGCGCAAGAAGTTCGGTATGCCGGAGAAAGAGTACGACAATCACACGCGCATAGTCGTTGTTGATGTCACCGGCGAGACGGTTGGGTTGGTAGTCGACGGGGTATCCGAGGTATTACGGGTACCGGCGGGCTCGCTGGAGGACGCGCCGCGATTAATTTCTGGCGAATCGACCTATTCCGGGGCGGAATATATCAAATCGATAGTCAAGTTGGACGACCGCTTGTTGATCTATCTCAACCTGGAAAAGATTATCGCCTCAAGCGAATTGCCAACCACCTGATGCACGGAACCAGTAGCTTTCATAAGCCCGCCAAGATAAAACCCTGGCGGGCTTTATTTGTTTAGTACTTTTCGGAAGGCGAAGCTTAAGTATACGGCTACTCCGAACAAATTTCAGTCGTTTAATATTGAAACACGATTATAACTGTTACCAATCAGTTAATCAGCCCGCTTTAATAAATTAAGTACTGACCGATAT
>CAZFSN010000051.1:0-5942 GCA_964521815.1 uncultured Ignavibacteria bacterium
CCTAATAAATTTAAAAAAGAGCCATTTTATTTGAGATTAAGAAATCCTAAAGATAAAAAAATAAGTTCGAGGTTTGAAGAAATAGAGGTACTATCAAAGGTAATCAGAGAGTTGGATGATAAAATTAGAAAATTAAGAATATATGTTCCGAAAGATGATTTAAATAGATGTAAAAATTTTAGTGATAACTTAAATTGGAAACCCTAGAATCGAGGAACCTATGGACTCAAATATCAAATTTGGATTAATTTCATTTGTATTTAAAGAATTAAATAAAAGTAGATTGTACTATGGAAAAATTGTTATTCAAAAAATCCTATATTTTCTACAAGAAACTGAAAATGTCAATTTAAATTATAGATTTACATTTTATCATTATGGTCCTTACAGTGAGGAATTAGCGCGTGATATTCAATTAATGGAATTAAATGGTTTGATTAATTCATCTGTTGATCCCAAGGGTATGGGTTATTCAATTCATCTTAATGAAATAGTCGCTCAAAAATATATTGAGCAATCCCAACAAGTTATTGATAGGAATTCAAATAAAATAACTCGGATTTTATCGGATTTCGGTAGATTTAAACCATTATTTTTAGAGTTATATACGACTATACATTTTGTCTACCAAGACTTTAAAGCAGTAAATGTCAATGGTAATATAAAAAAGAATGTGGTTAATGTAGTAAAAAAAATGAAACCTAAATTTACACTTGCACAAATTTCTGATAGTTATGATAAACTTTTAAAACTTGAATATCTTAAATGATTTGAAGTAGATGTGGAGAATTTATTTAAAATAAGTAAGATTTATTTTGTTTGAGTTATGATAAGAAAAAATTGCAAAAAGGCGACCCAACCGGCCGCCCTTTATTCATTTCAATTTTTCAATCAACCCTACTTCAACATCACCATCTTCCGCGTAATCACATTATCGCCTTGAACCAGCTTGTAGAAATACATGCCCGAGCTGACCGGCTGGCCTTCACCATTCGTGCCATCCCAGATAACCTGATGAGTGCCGGCTGTAAGTGTTTCGTCTATCAACGTGCTTACCCGACGGCCCATAATGTCATACACTTCAAGCGTAACCCGGCCATCAGATGGCAATCCGAACCATATCTCGGTTTTGGGGTTGAAGGGATTGGGATAGTTCTGTCCGAGAGCCAGCTCCGTTGGCAATGCGTCAGTTGCGTTTTCGGCAATATCAACCGGGATTACGTGCAGGGTGCAGGGAATAGCTATTGATGGATTATCCGGGTCGTTGGAATTTATCAAGATATTGCCCGTATAAAGCCCCGGCTCCACGTCTGATGCGTCAAATGTCACGTTCAGATCGATTGATTCGTCGGGGAAAAGCGTGCCCATGGTTGGCGAGACAGTAAGCCAGAATATCGGATAACAGATTTTAACGGCTAATCCGGGTTCTGCATAGGCCTGGTTATTGGCCATCTGAAGGCCAATTGTACCATTTTCGTTCTGGATGCCCATCGTGTAAGAATCAATCGGATTATTGATATCGGCGTATTGATAAATTATATCGCCGTTAGCCAGGAGTATTACCTGGAATGTGTATGGCCCGGGGCCGCCCGAGTAGTAATGCGCCACATTGATATATGATACGACGAGAGAATCGACTCCATTGGAATAGTAATAAGCTTCACCGCCATCGCCGAAATCCATATCATCCCAGAACGGCGCCAGCAGATTATAAGGCTCAGAACCGCTTGGAATAGAGGCGTTCAAATAAGTCGTTGCCGATGAGGTGAATGATAGCCAGCCGTTCGAGCAAGCCCTGAAAGAATAAAACATATTGCCATAGAACGGAAAATCGAATCCGATATTAAATGGGCCGAGATTCGTATCATCATCGAAACCTGTTATCGGGGTACCGATACTTGTGATATCGATCCAGTCATAATGCGGGCCGCCGGGCTCGTTGGAATCTTTCCAGGTATAGCCATACTCATCCGGGCCGCCGAAATCGGTGATTATATCGCCGCCGGACGGCGAATCACTATCGGTTTTGGGGCCGATATAGTTGTAAGATGTTATACCGTTGATTTTGGTTTTCTCGTAATACCTCTCATCTATGGAAGGCGCCGTGCCATTATTAGGCGCGGTCGTTACCAACCGGTCATCGGCTACAGCAGCAGCGGTGAAATCGAGTATCCCTTCGCCGGTATTGGAAACTTCGACGACGCGAGTCTCAAGATCGCCGTCATCGATAGTGACATCTAAATGCTGCTGATCGATAGCAATTTCCGATTCATTGGCGCCCCAATTAATCATGCCGTTCATAACCACGGCATCGATATACCAGCCGGGATCGGTGACCATATAATCCGATCCGAAATTGAATTTAATCTTGATTGTTTCGCCTTCAAAAGCCCCCAGTTCGAAAGTCACTTCCTCCCAACCGTTCGATTGATCGCTGAACCCCGGCTCATCATTGAGAGCGGGAACATCGGATTCGGGGTATCCGCCATTGGGCTGGATAAGCTGCCAGGTTAAGCCGCCGTCGGTGGTCACCTTTACATTGCCGCCGTCATAACCTGCTTCCATATTATACCAGTGCCAGAATGACAACGAGGCGCTGGAATTAGTTACTGTACAGTAAGTAGTCATCAGGCCGGCCGAAGCGTCGTTGGGATAATTATCGGCAAGCATGGTTGCCCAGACATTATCGCCATCATACGCGATACCCGGGCCCGTGACCGGCTGGCCCCATTGCCAGATACCCTCGCCGATCCAGCCGGCGTTGTTATATTCAAATGATTCCATCGCCCGAATCGTGAATTGCAGGTCAGCTGAATAACCATTGTCGGCGGTGATTGCCATATCGAATAACACCGAATGTCCGGGCGGATAGTTGTTCTCGGCGGTGACAAGATAAGTGTTATCCGAATTATTGCCGGTTTCGTCAGGGTTTAAATTTCCGAAAGTCGAGGAGTCATTGGTTAGCGTGACATATTGGTCGTCTTCCGAAATTATACCGGTTACGTTTACGGCCTGCGAAGAGCCGGTATTTTTAATCGTGACCGTAACCGCTACTGTTTCGCCGGCTTCGAAAATTCCATTGTTATTGCCATCGCTGTCATCAATATTTACATCGATAAAACCAATGACCGGCGCGTGAACAGGAATCGTGAAATGACTAACCCAGTCCTGCGAGCCATTGGTCGCCGCCAGATCGAAATTAATGATATGACCGTCCAGCGCCTGGCTCGAAACATCGAAACCAAAGGCGTTCTCAAGAGTAGTTGTGCCGAAATTGCCATCGATATTGCCAAAAGCGGCTGAGTTATCAGTAATCGTAACATAATCATCAGCCGATGTTATCGTTCCGGTGACATTGTAAGCCGTGTCCGGCCCGACATTCATTAACTGCATGTCCAGAAGAATGCTTTCGCTGAAATCAACCCGGCCATCGGCATTACCGGCATCGTCATTGATTCCATATTCATCAAAAACCACATATGGGCCATCCGGCGCGATAGCGGTCACGGTGCCGAAATATGGCTCGTAGTTATGACTAGTCACGGTAAGGTCCAAAGTTTCGCCAATTGGCAGGGTTTGTTCGAACGCGATTGTCGCCAGGCCGCCACTATTCGTATACGCTGAACCATAGAGTACACCGTCGTAATACAATGCGCATAAAGCGCCCTCTACACCGGAAACCGTAACATCCATCTCGGTGTTGGTAAAAATTACCGAAGGGGCGTATTGGACCGTCATACTGGAGGGCGTATCGGTATAAATCAGGGCCGAGGGATCGCCGAAAAGTATCCAGGTGTTGAACATATCGACCCCGTCAGCGCCTTCGACCTCAATCATTTTACATGAGCCGTTATAACAGATACCGCCGAACGTCAGCTTCGCTTCCGCCACCAGTAAATCAACCGCTTCATCCTGCGCCCACATCGGCGGGTCCCAGTCCTGGCTGATCGATGACATGTACACGCCGACTGCTCCGGCCGGTTCGCCATTATGTATCGCTCTCATCCAGTGCTCGGCGAAACAGGTGTAATTATCGAATTCACCGTTATTGCATGCCACACTGAAAATGAAAGGCAGCTTGTTATCGTTAGCCAGGGCATCAACATGACTATTGCTGAAATCGGTCGTTCCCCAGGTATCCCAGCTTCCGTGACCACAGTAGTTGACCAAGCCACGGCCCTCGTTAAGAACTTGAGTGACCTGAGCGGCCGAAGCATTGGGGTCATAGATTTGATCGACTGTCGTATAATTATAGCCAAGCAAATCATCGCGGATATAATTCATGTGCTGAAAATCATATTCGCCCTGATGGCCGGGTCCCTGGTCGGAGGCGATACCGGTGGCCATGTGATACCAGTCGGCGCCTGTTTGCGGTGTCTTCTCATATTCGACCAGCCGCGTAACCTGCGTTTCAACCTGGGTTAAGTTCTCCGCGGAAATGCGCCCGACAAAAATATCGGGGTAGCTGTCACCGCCGGCCAGCTTAGAGTAGGATGGATCGGAGGCGCCGCCGGAGGCGTAATATGGGGCTACCTGAGCCGCATCACCGACTAAAACCAGAAACGCCAGATTGGTGCTATCGTAAAAATCCTGAACGAAATTTTTAATGCTATTGGCGTTATTGCCGATTTCGGAAACATTCACGATTGTTGTTTTAATGCCTTTTTGTTTTTTCCATTCCACGAAAGGCAGAACCGCGTCATAAAAAGCGTCGTGTGTTATTACCAGCATGTCGCCGGTTTCCCCAACCGGGGTATAAAGTAATACGCTCTGATTATAGTTGATAAACATCTGCCTATATAAAAGATCAAACTCGGGTGTTACTGCGCTTAGGGGTTCACGGCGGTTGAGCACATTTATTTCACCAGGCCCGATGTTTACCAATTCTATAGTGATAGATGTGTATACCCTAAGAGTCTTCGAAACAGGATTATATTGGAATGGATAAACCTCGGCCACGGTTCCGCGGATATCGCGCAGGATATATGGTTCACGGGCCGAAGCCACCCCGGAAGGGTACCACTCATCGATATTGTACACAGGCCCGAATTCATATGGTACATCCGCGGGATTAATCGTTCTTTTCAAATTGCCTTTGGATGGGACAACCGGCAGATCGGTGAAATCGCGATATTCCGATGATTCAATCCGGATCTCCATTTTAGCATTGTCCGGAATTATGAAACTGCGGCAGATGCGGGGAAGGGCCGGTTCGCCCTGGTTATGAAGCACGCCCTCATCGGCAAGATTCACCGAATAGTATGTCTCTCCGGATATATCGACTGCCTGCTTATAAAATCCGCCAATCTCGAATCGGGCCACCGTATGATTTTCATTCGACTCGAGAACGGTTACGATCACATCATCGGTAACATTACCCAAATCGACTCGCTGGCCGCCGGCTGAACTTGCCGCAGCCAATAAAATAATCGCCAGTACCGCAGTTTTTAGTTTCATGATGTTTTTCCTTTTTCCATTATTGAATATTTTTGTTTTTATCATTCATTATATGTAACCATATTTCCAGGGCTGGGGCAACGTTTTATTTTAGTCGCCGCCGCTATCTTCCCGAACCGTTCTCCCCTGCGGTTAAGGCTATTTGGAAACTGATTGATTTAAAGCGCCAAACCAGTTTTGCAAGTTTGCTCCATAAGTAATTTAATCCATTTCGTGTCAAAAGCAATAACTATTTTCATGACAGCCGGATAATAAATTTAGTTTACGCGTTGTCAATCATAAGGTTACGCGGCTCAATAATTATGCATAAAAAAGGCGTTCCTGACGATCGCCCCGAATCGTTTATATACATATAAAATAAGTTCGGGCTGTTGACAAAATGAATAGAATTAAATCATCACCGAATGTTATGTCGGGTCGTGCCCGATAGGGTGTGACCCGACTGAACGCATTTAGTTAGTTTGTCAAGAATCTGGACTTATAAA
>CAZFSN010000051.1:6042-16154 GCA_964521815.1 uncultured Ignavibacteria bacterium
AAGTTACCTTTTTCAATGAGACGACGCGTTGGTCATGTCTTAACTACAAATTACCTGGTTCTATTTAAAATTATCTGGCAGCTATCGCCTAAAATTGCTTCAAAGACCGCTATCCGATCGATAACTTTGATGGGCTTGGTTTCGAATTCGCAGGCTTCTATCTTGTTTTTTATGAAAGGTATTGCATTTAGGAAATCCATTAAGCCCGCCGAACCTCCGCCTATTTCTTGATGCGCCAGTAGTGCTTCATTAACTCCGGGCGGCTTATGTCCGACGAAATCGCTATAAAAATCAGTCACTCTGTAGTACGATTGCCATTGATAGATATAAGTCAAAAAAGCGGGCAGTTTGACACATTGACCCCGCAAATACCAGGAATTGCCCGACAGGTAAAATGTCGTAGGTACTGTTTGGGATTCTATGCCGGTTAAAACCAATTCCATTTTCAATGTTTTAACCGGATCGCCCTCGTAAGCGATCGTGGTCCGGCAGATGCCAGTCGATGGCTTATATGGCCGGAATGATTTCAGGTGGTTCGTTGTCTTAAGTAGCGCCCAGGAAACAATCAGCATGAATATAGCGACAACTATCGCGATATAGCTGACCCCGCCCGGAATCTTTTTTTTTGACTCGCCATCCGATTTAAATTTTAAGCGGCGAACAAGACGAACAAAAAACAGGGCCAGCAAGCCGACACCGAGGATCAATAGAACTAAAGCTATTATTAAAGCCTTTGTCATTGGCGATAGAAATTCCCGCTCGAATCTGCCATACTACTTTTTATTGGACTGGTCGGGAGACGGCGGTTTGGCGATAGTTGGAGATGTCTTGCCCTTCATGTTCGAATTGCCATGAAAGATAGCGCCATGTTCGATCAGGAGCGATTTCGAAATTAAATCACCGTGAAGCTCGGCTTTCGATTGCAATTCGATTTTATCGGCGGCCTCGAGATTGCCCTCGACTTTTCCACCGACTATTATCGATTTGGCTTTCACCTCGGCTTGTACTAAACCCTCGGGCCCGATTGTCACGACGTCATTAGATTCCAGTTTACCCTTGACCGTACCATCGATTCTGGTCGCGCCCTCGACAATAACGGTTCCTTCGATTTTTGTCCCCCGGCCAATTATCGTATCCAGCTTCCCTTCAAATTTTGTGTTCTTCTCAGACATTACTTCGTTTCCCCTTCCAAATATTAATCCAAATACGGCGACGGGTCGATCGGTACGCCGTCTTTTTCTATTTCGTAGTGAAGGTGTGGCGCGGAAGATTTGCCCGTATTGCCGGACAATGCGATCACATCTCCTTTGTATACTTTTTGCCCCATGCTGACCAGATTTTTTTCATTATGCCCATAGATCGTTTTATAGCCATTGCCATGATCGATGATAATAAGATTACCGAAATCTTTATCCCAACCGGCGAACTCCGTAATACCTGTAGCCGTCGCCGCTATGGGCGTGCCCTCCTTGACTGCGATATCTATTCCTTCATGCCTGTCGTTGTCGCCGTCGATATTAAACCGCCTGGTGATCCAGCCATATAAAGGCCGGCCCTTGGGAATCACGAATTTTTCCAATTCGTCCGCGGAGAGAGGGATTTTATCCGCCTGCATGCCGCCAATGATTACGCGTTCACTGCTGTCGGCTTGCATCGAATCATAAACCGCGCCCAACGATTCTTCGACTTCCTTAATTTCAATACCGGCCATTTCGGCTATACGAGAAACCAAAGCCTGATTTTTACGAAAACTTTTTTCTATCTCGACTACCCGGGCATTATAGTCGCGAAGCTTTTCATTTTCCTGCTTTAATAGCGAGGCCGTAACCGCGCTGTTGATCAGCTTGCCGTAAAATATGGAGGCGGCTATCAGGGCGATTATCCATACCGCCAGGACGACAACAATAGCTTTTGTTTGCCAGGTGGCCAGGCGAAAATTCATCGCCGGCTGCTGGCCCTGTGGTATGACCATGAAATCGATATATTTTTTCATCTGTCTTCTGAATACTTCAAGTGTTCAAGTACCCTGGCCAAACTGTCATTGTTGTAATACTCGATTATTATCCGGCCGCCTTTTTTCCGGGGTATGATCGATACTTTCGTTTGCAGCGCGTTTTTTAAACCATCCTCTATCGATAACAGGTGCGGCGATTTTATCGGCTTCCTTCTGGTCGAATGTTTTTTGCCTTCGCCGTAAACTATCTTCTCCAGCTCCCGGACCGAATAACCTTCTTTAATAGCTTTGTCGGCAAGTTCGATTTTTTCTTTCTCTCCCGGAACCGCCAATATAACTCTGGCCGCGCCAGCCGACAATTTCTTTTCGATAATCAGCGTTTTAATTTTTTCCGGAAGCGTCAACAGGCGTAAACCATTGGCGATACTGGAACGGTCTTTGCCTACCTGCGAGGCGAGATCCTCCTGGGACAGGCCATACTCCTGAAGCAATGTCCGGAAGGCTTCGGCTTCCTCGATAGGGTTGAGATTTTCGCGCTGGATATTTTCGATAAGCGCCAACTCAACTATCTCCTTCTTTGACACTTGATCATAGACAATAGCGGGGATTTTATTCAACTGTAATTGCTCAACAGCCCGCAAACGCCTTTCGCCTACGATAAGTTCATAGAATTCATCGACCGGACGCACTATTATCGGCTGGATAAGTCCTTTCTGGCTAATCGATTCGGCTAATTCCCTAATCTTTTCCTGATCAAAATACTTTCGTGGTTGATCCGGGTTTATTTTTATCCGCGACAGTTCTATTTCGAAAATCTCTTTTCGGCTACTATCGGTATCGCCGGGGATTAAGGCATCCAGTCCGCGGCCTAACGCGATTCTTTTCATCGTGACAACACCTCGCTGGCAAAACGGAGGTAATTCTGCGCCCCCGTGCTTTCAACATCATATAATAAAATCGGCTTGCCGAAACTTGGCGCCTCAGACAGCCGCACATTTCTATTGATAACCGTCTCGTAAACCTTGTTGGCAAAATATTTTCGCGCTTCGCCGGCCACCTGGCGCGACAGATTTAAGCGGCCATCGTACATCGTCAATAAAATACCATGAATATCGAGTTTTGGGTTTAATTGCTTTTGCACCAGGCCAATTGTATTTAAAAGCTGTCCGAGACCCTCCAGAGCGTAATATTCGCATTGAATCGGGATAATAACGCTATTGGCGGCTGTTAGCGTATTAACAGTTAACAGCCCAAGCGATGGCGGGCAGTCGATTATTATGAAATCATAAAGCGCGGAGATTTTTTCTAACGCCTCTTTTAAGATGAATTCTCGTCGGGGCAGATTAACCAATTCTATTTCGGCGCCAACCAGGTTTATATTCGATGGCAACAGATGCAGGTAATTTATGCTGGTTTCGATGATAGCTTCTTCGGCGGGCATGTCATTAGTCAAGATATCATAAACCGAATGCTTAATATCTTTTTTATTATAGCCCAGCCCCGATGTCGTATTGGCCTGTGGATCAATATCTATAAGCAGGGTTTTTTGTTCAGCCACCGCCAGCGACGAACTTAAATTGATAGCAGTGGTCGTTTTCCCGACCCCGCCCTTCTGATTAGCAATCGCTAATATTTTAGACATATCACCGCCTGTTTATAAGTTACGCAAAATAATTCATGGCAGGTTGATTTTATTATAAGACCGGGATAAAATCAAGCAATAAATTGTTTCACGTGAAACAATTCTGTAATTATTTTTTTAATACTTTGATATTATTATACTTAGCGAAATATAACAAAGCCCCATCGTGACTAAGATGCGGGATCGCCCGGTCTATCAGATCGGTTTCTTTTAAAGAGGCTCTGGCTAGGATAATATCATAAATCAGGTTAAGGTTTTCCCATCGATCATGAATCACAATCACATTGGCCAGTTTTAATTGATTGACGACGTTTTTTAGGAATAGGCTTTTTCTATGACGGCTTTCTATCAAGTACATATGTATATCCGGTCGGGCTATGGCTATTGGTATGCCGGGAAAACCGGCCCCGCTGCCAAGATCGGCCGCTTTCGCGCCGGAGGGGATATTATATAATTTTAAAACATATAAAGAATCGAGCAGATGACGTTCTATCAGTTGGGGCAAATCATTTTTAGAAACAAGATTCATTGTTCCTGAAGATTTTCTTATCAATTCGATATAGGCGATTAAATCACTAACTTGACCGTCAGATAATACCAATTCGTTATCCTTCAGCCATCGTCGTATGATAATTTCTTCGTCCATCTAACGCCGTCTATGCTTTAAATTCACCATCAAAACAGCAATGTCTCCCGGCGAAACCCCGGAAATCCTGGATGCCTGTCCCAGGGTGGCCGGCTTGATGCGATTGAGTTTTTCACGGGCTTCGGTTTTTAGCCCGTTAATAACAGTATAATTGATACTTTCGGGCATGACCAGCGATTCCAGGCTTCTAAACCGCTCCAGTTGTTGTTGTTGACGTTTCAGATAGCCCTCGTATTTGATTTCAATTAAAACTTTCTCGACTGTGGAATAATCCGCGCCGATATTCTCCGGTAGTTTATCATAAATTAATGAAAAGTCAATCTCCGGCCGGCGGGCCGCTTCAGCTACGGTTATGCTAATATCTAAATCCGAAAATGTCATTCGTCTTTTCTGAAAATCCGCATATAATAGTCGGCAAGTCTCTCGTTCGACAGTTATTTTATCAAACACGGCTTGAGAAAGCAAACCAATTTTATAACCGATATCACTTAGGCGATCCTCGGCGTTATCCTCCCGCAAAAACAATCTGTATTCCGCTCTGGATGTAAACATGCGATACGGTTCAGCGGTCGATTTAGTGACTAAATCATCAATTAAGACACCTATATAAGCTTGAGATCTATCGAATACGACTGGATTTTGACCCAGAATATTCATAAAAGCGTTTATAGCAGCCATCAATCCCTGAGCGGCGGCCTCTTCATAGCCGGATGTGCCGTTTATCTGACCGGCAAAATACAGATGCTTGACAACCTTTGATTCGAGGGTTGGCTTAAGCTGATGCGGCGGAAAGAAATCGTATTCAATCGCATAGGCTGGTTGAGTAAATTCGACTTTTTCCAAACCGACTATAGTGCGGGCGGCTTTTAATTGGATTTCTTCGGGCAAGGATGAGGAAAAGCCGTTTAAGTAATATTCGGTCGTGTTTAGGCCTTCAGGTTCTAAGAATAGCTGATGACGGTTCTTATCTGCGAATCTGACGACCTTGTCCTCTATTGATGGGCAATATCTGGGTCCAATACCCTGGATATTACCGCCGTACAGCGCTGATTTGTGAATGTTATCGGTGATTATCTTATGCGTGTCTTCATTAGTGTAAGTTAGATGGCAGTATATCTGTTTTAAATCTCGCCGGTCTGAACGATTGGAGAAAAACGGCGGGGGTTCATCACCGGGTTGAATCGAACATCTATCGAAATTGATAGTGTTACCATCCAGGCGCGGCGGCGTGCCGGTTTTTAGACGAGCGACTTCAATTCCATGGCCCGCCAAATATTCTGACAGGCCTATGGCCGGCTTCTCGCCGATTCGGCCGGCGGGGATTTGTTTGTCGCCGATATGAATCAGGCCGTTTAAAAATGTCCCGGAGGTTATAATAACGGCTCTGGCCTCGATTGTTTCACGTGAAACACAGACAACGCCATTACAAACGCCATTCTCAACGGTCAGTCCGATAGCTTCATCCTCTATAACAGTCAAACCCGCCTGATTGCTAATAGTTTCTCCCATGAATAGGCGATAAGCGCTTCTATCAACCTGGGCGCGATGGGACCAAACAGCCGGGCCTTTACTTCGGTTTAAGATTCTGAACTGGATACCGGTCATGTCCGTGCAATAGCCGATTTCCCCGCCCAGGGCATCAATTTCACGCACTAATTGTCCTTTAGCCAAGCCACCAACCGCCGGGTTACAGCTCATTTGGGCGATTTTATCCCGTTGAAGTGTTATCAGGGCCGTCGCCAATCCCAATCGGGCGCCGGCCAAAGCCGCCTCACAGCCAGCATGACCTCCGCCTATTACTATCAGGTCGTATATCATGTGGACAAGCTGTGGATAACTGTGGATAATGTTATAAGGCTTCCAGTAAAGACTATCATTTTAACAATTTCTTCTTTGATTAAGACCACTAAAACATATTATAAGTATATATATTGGTCATCTATTTACCAATACAAAATTGCGAAAAAATTCTATTGAGTATATCATCGGTGGTTACTTGCCCGGTGATCTGCCCGACTTGTTCTAATGCCTCGCGCAAGATACTGACTATAATTTCCTCAGATTCGCCCTTTACCAGGGCTATCCTGGCCTGATTCACGAATTCCGCTGATTGAAAAGCGCAATTGTACTGCCGTTGCGATAATAAAACCCCTTCTTCTGATTCATTAATACCGCCAAGAAGCATTTTACGTATTTCAATTATTAGCTTATCTAATCCTTCGCCAGTTTTTGCCGATATGCGCAATGAATTGCATGGCGCAAACGTTTTATCATACTGCTCCGGGTCGTTTGATTGTAAATCTGATTTATTCTTTATCATTATATATGGTATGTTCTCAAGAAGACCGGCTATAGATGAATCATCGTTGTTTGATGTGCGGGATAAATCAACTACAAACAAACATAAATCGGATTGGCTTATTAATTCTTTGGATCTATTTATGCCGAACCGTTCTATATCATTGTCAGAATCTCTTATGCCAGCCGTGTCTGTCAATATGACAGGGTAACCACCGATATTGACATATTCAGATATATAATCTCGCGTAGTCCCCGGAGATTCTGTAACTATAGCTCGATTTGATTGCAGTAAGGCATTTAACAGGCTTGACTTACCGACATTAGGCGCTCCAACTATGGCTATTTGCGCCCGCCCTTCGGCTATCCTGCCGATATCATAAGTGGAGATTAGCTCTTTTAGCAATTTAGATATATTTTCTATAGCAATATTTATCTCGTCTTGGCCGGTTTTATCTATCTCATCGTCGCTGAAATCAATTTCGGCTTCCAGAAGCGTTATTAAATCCACTAACAGCTTGTTTATGGAATCAAGTTTAAGCTTAAGCTTACCTTCCAGGTTTTGTAATGCATACTGTTTAGCTTTGGTCGACTTGGCTTTGATCACCGAATCCACAGCTTCCGCTTCAGTGAGATCGAGACGGCCATTGAGGAACGCCCGAAGGGTGAATTCACCCGGCTCGGCCAGGCGGGTGCCATCCGCGCATAGCAATGACATAATCTGCTCTGATACCACATAGCCGCCATGGCAGATTATCTCCACTAGATCCTCGGCAGTATAGCTATGGGGGGTTTTGTACCAGATGATAACTACTTCGTCAATTATCTTTCCGCCATTATCCTTTAATTCAACAAAGGTAGCTTTCCTGTTTTCCAGAATTTTACCTTCCAGATGGCTTTCTACGATAGATTTTGCAGCATTTCCCGACAAGCGCACTATAGCGAGCGCCGATTCGCCCGGGGGTGTTGAAATAGCACAGATTGTGTCGTGAGGATTATACATAACAAAAAAACGCCCAATCAACCGTTTGGTAGCAAGCAAAACCTACCGAAAACACGGGCTTGGGCGATACACAACTTTTCATTTTTAGATTCTCAGGAGGTTGCCGCTTTCTCCGCATCCAAACGTTTCTTAATTATAGTTTGTTCAATTATTCCTATAATACTAAACATTGCCCAATAAAGCACTAAACCTGATGGCCAG
Organism: uncultured Ignavibacteria bacterium; assembly: GCA_964521815.1. Taxonomy (GTDB): domain Bacteria; phylum Zixibacteria; class MSB-5A5; order UBA10806; family 4484-95; genus JAAEQD01. Next base: position 13,787 of record CAZFSN010000051.1, read on the forward strand.
CCCGCGAATAGAAAGGTAAATACAACCGGCATTATATAGACCATCATCTTCTGCTTGGGATCGGTAATAGTCATTTTCTGTTGGAGAAACATAGCCAAACCCATGATAATTACCAGTACATAATAAGGGTCTTTCTGAGAAAGATCGGTAATCCAGAAAACAAAACCGGCCGCCCGCAATTCGATCGAATTGCGCAGAACCGAAAACATCGCCCAGAAAATCGGCAGTTGTACCAGAAGCGGTAAGCATGAACCGAATGGATTGACGCCGTACTCTTTATATAACTTCATTGTCTCAGCGTTCATTTTCTGCGGCTCGTTTTTGAATTTCTCTTTGATTTCCTGCATTTTCGGTTGTAATTCTTTCATTTTCATCATCGATGTGGAGCTTTTACGGGTGAGCGGCCAGAAAACTACTTTCATCAAGATAGAAAATATGATTATTACTACGCCGTAATTGAAAAGAACCGAATGCAATTGTCTGAATATCCAGAGAATACCGATAGCGAAAGGCCGGAAACCTTTCCAACCCATATCGACTAATTTAGTGAGATTGAAGCCTATTTTATCCAGACGGTAATAATCGAGCGGGCCGGAATAGATATGGAATTCGTTGTCGAATTGATTACCGGTCAAATTGAAAGTGATTCCAACGCCGAATTTTTTCCAGGTATGACGTTTGCCCTGAGAATCGAATAAATCAGCCTGATCGCCAATTACCAGTATTTCCGACCCCAGTTTATTTTGCGCGATTATCGCGTTAGTGAAATATTTCGAACGATTGGCCACCCATCTGCAGCTGCCGCTGGTTGTCAGCCGCAATTTGCCGTCTTTTAAATCGTTATTCTCGACAACCTCATCTCCCATGTCGTAAAAGCCGGCGAATTTGCCGATGTCTTCCTTGTAGTCTTTCTCGGTGGGCAGGTTCGGTGCCAGCCAGCCGAGGGTTACTTTCTTGGTAAAACCAAACGCCTCGGGTTTATCGATATGCAATCTTAAGCCGATATCATAACCTCGCGCCCTGAACGTGTAATCCTTGCGCACCGAAGCGCCGCTGGAATCGGTAAATACAAAGGAAACAGTTTGAGGTTCATCGCCTTTGTACAATTGAATATCACTGCCCTCGATTTTGAAAGCCAGATTGTTAATCGGGAAAATTTTGTCTTCGACGCCCAGTGTCAATGCTCCCATAGCCGGCCAAGGGTTTAGATCGGGATAAGTTACCATCTGAACCAGAGAGTCGCCATCATGGCCGTTTTCGACAAAATATTTTTTTAATTTCAATGACTTTATCAGACCGCCATAGGATGATAATTTCGCGATAACATCTTCGGTTTCAACAGTAATCAGCTTTTCGGGCTGAACGGGCACAGATGCCATGACAGGTTGTTTGGCCATTTCAACGGGGGCAGTTTTAGCGGCAGTTATAGCCGTATCAGTCATTACCGGCTGCTGATAAAGCGTATCTTTAGGCTCAACTTGTTCCTGAGCTTGTTGTTCGGGCGGCTTTACCACCTCTTTGTGAAATAGCTTATTCCACTGAGGCCAGAGAAACAGGATTAATAAGATAAATAAAAAGCCGATTATCGATTTTTTGTCCATATATACCTACTGTTTAACCGGGTCATGTCCGCCCTTGCTCCAGGGATTACATCTCAATATGCGCCAGGCGCCCAGACCGATACCCTTAATTGCTCCATGAGTTAATATCGCCTGACGGGTGTACTCCGAGCACGAGGGATAGTATCTGCAACTATTAGGCAAAAGCGGGCTTAGGGCAAACTGATAAATCTTGATAATAAAAGCCAATATCTTCGCGGGCAATTTTCTCATTTGATCTTAGCCACAAGCTCCCTTAAAATTGCAATTAGGTTTTTTTCTTGTGCCGGCGCCTGAAATATCTTGATTAAAATCCATCGCTTTTCCGGCCAAAGGTTTTTATTTTGCCTGAGAAACTCCCTGATCAGACGCCTTATCCGATTGCGCGTAACGGCCTTGCCGGCTTTACGCGAAATGCTTATCCCGAACCGGGTCGTGTCGCTGTTGATATAGCTTATACCGACCGAGTCCATCGAGAGTTTCAGGCCTTTCAGGGCCGTAGTCTTTAGCGCGGTCCGTCCGCCCAGACGGCATGCCCGGGGAAAATTATTCGTCTGAGACAGTGAGTCTTTTCCGTCCATGAGCGCGCCGTCTTTTCAGTATGTTGCGGCCCGACTTGGTCGACATCCGCTTGCGAAAGCCGTGATCGTTGACTCTTTTTCTGTTCGATGGTTGAAACGTTCTTTTCATCTATCTACCTACTTTTCTATTTCCAAGACAGATTTTTAATATAACCTTATATTATTCAGGGTCAAGGAAAAAAAGAGGAG
>CAZFSN010000052.1:0-16039 GCA_964521815.1 uncultured Ignavibacteria bacterium
GATTACATAAGCGATATTAACCAGCGCGTTTTGCATAAGCTAATCCCTCTTTTTGAACATGCCCAGCATGCGGTGGGTAACCATGAATCCGCCGATAACGTTGATCGTAGCGAACACGACCGCGGTGAAACCCAGTATCGTGGTTAATGTCGTGTGCTGCGAACCGGCCGATATCAACGCGCCGATAAGGGTGATACCCGAAATCGCGTTGGAACCGGACATCAGAGGCGTATGCAGAATCGGCGGTACTTTGGTGATGACCTCGAAACCGACGAATATCGCCAGCACGAATATCGTTAACGCGGTAACCAGCGCTTCCATCAGATACCGCTCCTTTCGTTGTTATCTTTTATTCCCAGTAGTTCTTGCAAGCGGGGATTAGTTATTTTGCCGCCCTGTGTTATCATCGATTCGCGGATTATCTGATCGCTCAAATCGAGATTCAATTCGCCTTTCTTCATCAGATGGCTAAGAAAGTTGGCGATGTTTTTCGAATACATCTGGCTGGCATGGTATGGCACGGTCGTGGGGATATTCAAAGGCCCGATAATCGTCACGCCATGTTCCACTATAGTTTCGCCTGGTTTGGTTAGTTCACAGTTGCCGCCGCGTTCGGCCGCCAGATCAATGATGACCGAACGGGGAGTCATCGCCTTAACCATATCGGCCGTGATCAGTATCGGGGCTTTCTTGCCCGGTATGGCGGCGGTGGAGATTACCACATCGCATTCAGCCAGCACTTTAGTCATCAGTTCGCGTTGCTTGCGATAAAACTCCTCATCCATAGCCTTGGCATAGCCGCCCTTGTCTTCGGATTCGCCGGTTTCCAGCGGCATCTCGACGAAACTCGCGCCGAGACTTTGGACCTGCTCCTTAACCGCCGGCCTGACATCGTAAGCCTTGACAATCGCGCCTAATCTCTTGGCGGTGGCAATCGCTTGAAGTCCGGCTACACCGGCGCCGATTATGAAGACCTTGGCCGGTGAGATGGTCCCGGCGGCGGTCATCAGCATGGGAAACATCTTGGGCAATACCCCGGCGGCTATCAGCACCGCCTTGTAACCGGCTATAGTAGCCATCGAGGACAGCACATCCATGCCCTGGGCGCGGGTGATTCGCGGCATCAACTCCAGCGCGAAAGCGGTGACTTTGGTATCGGCCAACTCGCGGGCGGCGCCAGGTTCATCCAGCGGATCCATCATACCGATTATAATCTGGCCGTCTCTGAGCAATTCCAGATCGGCTTTACCGGCCTCCTTATTGGCTCCATAGCCGCGAACATAGGCGATAATATCGGCCGATTGAAAAACTTCCTCGCGGCCGGGGGCGATTTTCGCGCCTTTGGCCTCGTACTCCGAATCGGGATAACCGGCCAGCCCCCCGGAGCCGGCTTGGATCAGAATCTCGAAGCCTGATTTTATCAGTGACGGCAGAACTGCGGGCACTAATGCGACCCGGTTCTCGCCGGAAAAAGTCTCTTTAACCACGCCTATTTTCATCGCCATCCTTTCGCCAAAATCGATAATAATTAATTAAAAACCAGAAAGTGGCAAGATAGGTTCCTGTTTTTTGTGGAGGGGGTGAGGTTGGTTTGCGGATGGGTTGTTATGTAGATAGATTAGTGCATTACAGCCACCGCTATTCCCTTAACCAGCCAAACCCAATAAAATAACTTGACATTATTGTCTTTACGTCTGTATCTTTTGCGGACGGATTAGATATCTTGAATGGGGATATTGCCTTAAGCAATATCAGGGAGGAATATTCAAAAGTCCTTTATGTTCATTACGTTTCTTTAATATAACTAATTTGGTTACATTAAGATGAATATTTCAGAATTAAGTAAATCGGCCAAAGAGGCGTTAATCAACGCGCAGGATATAGCTCTGTCAAAACGGCATACCGAAGTTATGCCGGAACACCTGCTTTTATCGATATTGCGCAAAAGATCGGGCGCGGTCGAATCGCTACTTTCCTATCTGGACAAGAATATCGTACTGCTTCAGTCAATAGTCGAGATGGATATGGAGGGCTTCCCGCAGTCAAATATGGCCAAGTTGAAACTACCGATGTCGCCTTTAATTGAAGATATTTTCGCGGCCGCCGATCTGGAACGCGATAATTTCAAGGCTCCCAAGATCGAATCCGAACATCTGCTTTTGGCTTTGCTCGATTCGGGATCAAGCATATCATCGGAGCTTATCGCCAAGATGGATATCTCCAAGGGTGAGTTATACCGGGCCATGGGGGAAATACCCGATGAAATCCAGCCCTCCGGCGGGCAGGTTGGGGATATGATCTCGATTACCGGTGCCGGCAATTACTGCCGCGATTTGACGGCTCTGGCTCGTTCCGGCAAGCTCGACCCGACAATCGGCGGCGATGATAAGATAATCGAAATTCTGCAGATTCTGGTCCGCCGTCATCGCTCCAACCCAATATTAGTCGGCCCCGATGGTGTCGGGAAATCAGCCCTGTTCAGAGGTTTCGCTCAACGCATGATTGATGGCGGCCTGTTCGGCCAGATGAAAGCCAATAAGCTTCTACAACTTGATATTGATGAGATAACCTCCGGTATAAAATATCGCGGCGAGCTGGAGGAGAGGTTCAGGACCGTACTAAACGGCATCAAAGAATCAGCCAAAAGCGCAATTCTGGCGATTGACGATATCCATGATTTGCTGACAGCCTCGCCGACCGGCGGCCCGCCGGAGATGGTGGGACCGCTAAAAGCGTATCTGGCAAGAGGCGAAGTGGCCGTTATCGCCTCGACCAGCGAGGAGAATTTCACACGGTATTTTTCGCTGGATAAGGGCTTGGCCGCGCTTTTCCAGAGAGTAAATATTCAGCCGCCGTCAATAGACCAGGCGCTTAAGATAGTTGGCGGTATCAAAACAAGTTATGAGGATCATCACGGCTTAAAGATTACCGACGAAGCCGTCATCGACGCGGTTAAGATGTCAAAACGCTATCTGGGCGGCCGGACTCTTCCCCATGTCGCGGTCGATGTTTTGGATGAAGCGGCCTCGCTGTTCAGGCTGGTTTCCGAAAACCTGAAAAACAGGTTAGAAAAAACCGTCAAACAAATTGATGACGGCGATAGTAAAAACCTTATGAACAATTTATTGGAACTTAAAGATATATACGAGAACAGTTCGTACAGACCGGAGATAAAATCCGTCCCGATCTCAATACCGGATGACCCTAAATCTAATTCGGAATTAGTCGAACCCGGGCAAAAACTGCTGGCCGCCTTAAAATCCATGGAAAAGAAGGTCACTGCCGATGATGTCGCCCGGACTATTTCCCGCTGGACAGGAATTCCTTTAGCCAAGATGAAAGAGGACGAGGCCCAAAAAGTCTTGCACATGGAGGATTACCTTACCAAACGAGTGGTTGGCCAAAATGACGCTATCTTTGCTGTCTCCGAGGCTGTTCGTAAGGCCCGGGCCGGACTTAAGCGGCCCAACCGGCCAATTGGCGCTTTCATTTTCCTTGGCCCGACCGGTACAGGCAAAACGGAACTGGCCAAGGCTATTGCCGAGTTCTTGTTCAATGATGAGAAAAATATCGTCCGTATGGATATGTCCGAATACATGGAAAAGCACAATGTGGCCAAGCTGATAGGCGCGCCCCCCGGATACGTGGGCTATGAAGAAGGCGGCTTGCTGACCGAATCGGTAAAAAGGCAACCATACTCGGTGGTGCTCTTCGATGAGATTGAGAAGGCTCATATCGACATTTTCAATATCCTGCTTCAGCTTCTGGATGACGGGCGGTTAACCGACGGTAAAAACACCACTGTCGATTTTTCCAATACTATCGTGATTATGACATCCAACTACGGCGGCATGGATATAGTCGAAAAAGACCGCCGGGGCGAATCGTTCACGCAGGATGAATTACGGGAGATGATGCTCAAGAAATTCAAGCCGGAAATACTGAACAGAATTCAGGAAGTGATAGTTTTTCATACGCTGAGCAAGGACTCGCTTAAGGTCATAGTCGATATTCAAATTAATGAAGTAAGAAAGTTATTGGCCGATAAGAATATAAGATTACAGCTTACACCGGAAGCGATTGTTAAATTAGCTGATGAAGGCTACGATTTCGAGATGGGAGCGCGTCCACTTCAAAGATTAATCGAACGAGAGATACTCTCCCGGCTTTCGGTAAAAATCATCACCGGCGACGTTAAACCGGGCGATGCGATAGAAATCGGCGTTGAAGAGGGTAGTTTTAAAATAAGCGTGTTAACAGGATAATTGTTTATTGTTTAAGCGAGATCATTCTCGCGATAAATGGAGGAAGCTATGCCGCAGAATAGACCGCATATCGGCGGAGAGGAAGTAAAACAGGATTCCGGCGCTATCCCGTTAGAGGGTTTGCCATCGAATAAAACGCTGTTCGCGACCAAACTCAACAACGAGGACAGCGATGTTACTCCCAAGAAATGCAAAAACCTGAAGGAAGTGTTCAGTACTTTTAATCCCAGCCAGGAGGTATCGATCACCACCCGTGACGGCAGCGAGGAAATGGTTGAGCTTAAATTCAACGGCGTGGAGGATTTCAGCCCTAAAAACGTGATGGCTCAATCGGAAACGCTTACCCGAGCCGGTAATGACAAGGAAATTCTCGATGATCTGGCCAAACAATTGAACAAAAACTCGGCCTTAAAAAAGCTTCTGGCCGATCCGGCCAAGAAAAAGCTTTTCCTTGAATTAATGGAAAAAAACCTGGAGCTTCTGGGCGGCTCTTTGGAATAATCGGGATCAGAAAATACTATTTAGGAATATAATTACGGAGGAAGATAAATGGCGGATGAAGAAAAATTACAGCCTTCTGCCGAAAGCGATGATTCGTTAAAGCAGGAACCGGTCGCGACTAAACCGGTCGCCGACCCCGGCGCCAGAATCGGCGAGTTGGTGAAGGAATTTGAGAAGGTAAAACTTCCGTTTAGTAAAATAGAAGGATTAATGCCACAGGTTAAAGCCTCGAATGGCGAAACCCTGGTCGGTCTGTCGGTATTTAATCCGGCCAAGAAAGACGCCAGACACAAGTTTTTGACCAGACCGCAGTTCGAAGCAGCCAGAAAGCTTATGACAGAACGGCTTAGAGTATGGCATAAGATGCTGTCTTCAAGCGATGATGTGGAAGATTTACGGAATACCGCGATTCTCGAATCGCAGGCGCTGGAAGAAAATATTAGCTCCAATATGGCGTCAATCTATAGTGAAATTAAACCGTTGGAAATATCATACAGGAACATTCAACAATTTTACGCCAACAGTTCCCCATCGGGGGACCCTGTTAATGCCTGGTTCGCTAATGTCGGCATGGAGGAATTGATCGATCCCGACAGCGATAGTTTCGACGAATTAGCCGAATATGTCAAAAAACCATTCAGGGCTTTCAGTTTGACTGATTGTTTCTCGTTGATGGTGGTGCCCGGTTTTCTTGAGGATATTCCTAATATCGACAAATTCGCCAAGCTGGCCGAAGAGAACAAGGTTCATGTGTTTACTGATCTGCCCGATTTCGAAAGCTTCGCGGAAGCGGAAGAGCAGATGAATGGCCCTGCTTTGGAAGGACTTGCCGGTTCTACTCCCGAAAAAGCTCATGTATCGGTAGCCGCGAACTGGGTACTCGGGCGTCAGAAAAACCGCTATGAGGAAGAAGATATGTGGCTTCCTCCCTCATCGGTTCTAGCCGGCCTGGTATACAAACAAGATTCCGGTGTCGGTATGCAGCAGCCCTGCGCCGGTTATCAGTACGGTGCATCCAATTCGGTTAAATCGGTGCGCTTTGAAGTTGACCGGGCGGTGGGCGCCAAAGAATTTCTGAGCAAAGGGGTCATTCCGACGGTGCTATGGGATGCCAAGGTCAGATTTCTCGGCGATTGTTCGTTGTTCAAGGGCGAATCCTATGATGTTTATGCCACTAAAAGAACCGCGGATTATATCTCCAAGAATGTTTGCCACTATCTCAACAAGCAAACATTCAAGTTAATCGATAACACGCTATTGGAGGGAGTGAAGAAGGATATTTACGATTTCGTGCGCGCGAATTCCGGTAAGGGAAAACTTATTAGCGATTTCAGCCTGGAGGTAACATCCACGCCGGAACAACGGGCCAAGCACATTATCGATGTGAAGTTGAATATCACTCCGTTTACATCAGTCAGGCAGTTCGACGTGTACTTGACCGCGCGTCATTCTGAAGAGGGCGATTTTACCGAAGTCGAAATGAAGTAATTTCTTAAAATAAGGAGGTCGTTATGGCGCATACACCTGATTTGTTTATCGAAGGTGAAAGAATACCCAAAGTCAAAGCGGTGTCTTACGAAGTTAAGACCGCCAAGGATGTCAGAGGGAAACCATCTGACCAGTCTCGGTTGGCCTATATTAAGGTCACCAGAGAAGCCGATGATAATAACACTATTTTCCGCTGGGCCTGTCGTTCGACCGCGGATAATTTTAAGGGCGGGGAAATCGTGCTTAAAAACCCGCGGGACGGGCAGGAGATGAAACGGCTTACCTGGAAAGATGGTTTTATCACCAAGTACATGGAAACTTACCCTGATTTCGAAGCCAGTAAATCCAATCAGGTTTTCGAGGAATTCGAAATCTCGGCTGAAGTCGTTTCCGTTGGTGATGCCGAACTTGATAGTAATTGGGAAGACCGCGCTTAACTGTGATCTATATGAGCGGGCAGTAAATGCCCGCTCGTTTGTTTTAGTGTATTATCTATAGAAATTAAAATAAAATGGTTCCATCAAAAATTGAACTCACGATTGATAACAAGGCTGTTCCCAGTCCGGTTATCGAATCTTTTATGCTTCGCCAGGTTCTCGGTGATCATCATCGCTTTGAGATCGAACTCAGGCGCCGCTCGGAACTGGAGAACACTTTCGGGAAATCCCTGGAGGCCAATCTTGGCGCCTGGCTTTCCAAAACCATAAACGTAAAAATAACCCCGGGCGATAGCTCCGCCGGAGATTCCGGAGAGATAAGGTTTATCGGGGTAATTACCGAGGTCAATTTCACCAGCAAGGTTGAAAGCCTGGGCAATATTTCCATTCGCGGTTTTAGCCCGACTATAATGTTAGATCTTAACAAGATGTATCATATCTGGTGCGAAATGAGTTCCAGCGCCATAATCAATCAACTTGTATCACAAGAAGGCCTGCCCAACGCCGATATTTCCGCCTCAGGCGGAGCGACTCATCCCGGCTTTCTGGCTTACGACAATACCGCGTTTCAACTGATCCAATATCTGGCCGGTTTCGAGGGCTGGTGGATATATTATGACGGCTTGGGTTTTCATGTCGCCGGCGATCTTCCGGATAATAAAATCGAGCTGAAAGCCAATCACCTCGAATCTTTTTCAGTCGTCATTGATTCCACCAGACTGAAAGAACTTTCGGGCAATGCCTTTGAATTCAAGCAAGGCAGCTGGTTTTCATCTAATAGTCAAAAACCTAATTCGTCCAGTATACCTCTGGGCAAAACCGCTTCTGAGGCAGCCAAGATTTCGAATACAACAGAAAACGTTTTACTCAAGCACAATCCGGTTTCTCAACGCGACCTCGATCAGCAGTTAGAAGGTCTCTCCAAAAAAACAAACGCCAGGTTATTAAAATCACAGGGAAAAACCGACCGATTTGGATTGGTACCAGGCAAGGTTCTTAAAATCGCCTGGTCGCCCAGAAAACAAGCTACCGAATCAAGGGGCGAAGAAGGTTTTGATGGTTTGTATCTTATCAGCCGGGTCGAACATACATACAAAGACGCCAAATACACTTGCAATTTCAACGCTGTGGCGCGTGACCTGGCCTATCCTTATTATAAAGATGATTCATTCCCCCAATACCTTATCGAGCGAGCCCGCGTAACCGATGTCGGTGACAGCGAGAGAAATAAGCTCGGCCGCGTACGAGTAAGATTCGAATGGAAAACAGCTAACGCGGACGGCCTCGAGTCGCCGTTTATCAGAGTTTGTCAGCTTCAGGCGGGAAACCAGGCGCATGGCTCCTGGCTATTGCCGGAAATCGATGATGGCGTGCTGGTTTCGATCAAGGGCCGTCACCTGGAAAACGCGGCGGTCATTGGATCGCTGTACGACGGGTCTCATCAACCCCGCAAAGATTTGTTTACGAACGACAACATGATCAAGGCCCTCTGCACCAAATCGGGCAATGAGATTCTGCTCAATGATACCCAGGACAAAGAACAGGTGATTTTCAAGGCCAAGGGCGATACCTGCTCGATTGTGATGGATTCATCCAAAAACAGCGAGAAAGTATCGATCGCGATTAAAAAAGACGGTGCCAGCCTGGTACTTGATGGTTCCAGCGGTAACGAAAAAATCAGCTTTGCCAGTAAAGGCGGTGCCTGCAAGATATCTATGGACGGCGCCCAAAAATCGGTTAAAATTGAAACCGACAACTCGATTGTCTTGAAAGCCAATGAAATTACTTTGGAAGCGCAGACGGCCATTAACCTGAAATCACAAGCTCAGATCAAGCAAAAAGCCGGGGCCGCGTTCGATATAGACGGCGGGGCTATGGTTAATGTCAAGGGCGGTATTATCAAGCTTAATTAATAATGATTGATTCCTTAAAAGCATAAACTGATATGGATTATTTTTTGGATTTACCATTACGGTTCGACGGCGCCAAATTTAAAACGACATCGCTGAGCGATTCGGTCGCCAAAGTAGTCGCGGTTATTATATCGACACCACGAGGTTCGGTAGCCTGTGATCCGAGATTCGGGACCGATCAGTTAGGCCCGGATGAGTCTTTGGTCGAGATGGATACGATTAAAGAAGATCTGGCGAAAACGATCAAATCAGCCCTGGAACAAAACGAGCCGCGATTAGGCAACGTTTCCGTGAAGATCCAGGGCGGCCTGAAAGCCGATAAGTCAGGTATCGTGCCTCTTAAAATAGTCATAAACGCCGCCGAAAAGCTAACCGGCAGAACTTTCAAGTTGGAAAAAACCTTAACGGAGGATTATTATCGAACGCCATTTCCAGGGAGAATGGGCTGAGCTTCTAACCAGCGAGGAAATTCTCCAGAGATTATTCGAAGACGCGCGCGGTATCTGGCCCGAATTCTCGACATCCCCGCAGCAGATGGACCCTGTCGTTCATATGATGTTTAAGGCTGTGGCCGGCCGTCTGGCCGAAATAAACAACAAAATCAATGATATTTCCGATACGATAATCAATGACCTTGCCTGTCGGGTTTTCTTCGATGGTCTGTTGCATCCGATCCCGGCATCGACAGTATTGAAATTCACTACCGGCGGAAGCACCACCAATGTAAATATATTAACTGAAGCTTATTGGGTAAACACATCTATTCAGCCAAACGTGACTTTCTATTTCGCGCCAATCGAACCGATGGAACTTCACCCGGTAGAAGCGGTATTTGCTCTATCTGTCACCGGCGAGGGAGTGAAGACCTTATGGACCAATCCCCAGTGGAACGGCAAGGGCGAATTTGCGGGTCACTTCGATACGGTCAAAGCGCCTACCGGTTCTATCGGCAAGGATTGCCTGTATCTCGGGCTTAAGCCGATGAGCCGGGAGACTAAAATACCGGCGGGCGAAATATTCATTCAGGCGTCGGCGGAATTGCTTGAAAGCTTGAGATGGAGCCGGTGGAGATTTACCGAATCTCCGGGCGTTTTTGGCGAGCCTGCGGTTCCCGGGCGGGAGATGATAGGCAATTCCTGGAATAAAAAAGCTAATCCCGAGCTATCGCTGTGGGGTCATAATTATTATCCTTATGAACACAAGGAAGAATATCAGAGATTTTTCTTTAACATTAAACAAGGTACGGCGGGAAACGCGCCCGAACAATTAACCCGCGCTTTCCCTGATTTGGGCGGCGGACAACTAAGCGATCTCGGGCCGCTATACTGGATTCAAATCGAGTCGGATAAAATTATCCCGACCAAAGAAATTAAGAGTCTCGAATTAGCGGCCACCAACTGCGTATTGGGATTGAACGCCCATTACCTGAAACAAAATTATTTCTACCACGGTCCCGGGCCAATGGAGATTACGCCGCAAAACAAAGCCAGTGAGATATTCGAAATCACCGCCCTGGATGATAATCACGGGCGTAGTTACGATAATGTTTATACTTCGTCAAAAAATGGCCGAAACAAATGTTATTATGTGCCGCGAATAGATGGCAATATTTTTAGTCTGGTTGTTGTCCCGCCCGAAAACGAGGCGATTCCCGACAGGTTTTCGCTGGAATACAGAATTTCCACCGGCGAAAACGCCAACGGTATCGGAGCCGGATCGATTAATTCGCTTTATAACCCTCTGCCGGGAGTTGAATCGGTAATTAACCTAACTTCGACTAAAGGCGGAACTTCGGCCCGGTCTTTTAATGATATGCTCAAGGCGTTTCCCAATGTCTTGCGCTCTTATAACAGGGCCATCGTGCCATCCGATTTTGAGGCTTTAGCCCTGTCTTTCGATAAAAGAATTATTTCGGCCAAAGCCAGGCCGGGGTCGACCGAAAGGAATGGGGTATTGCGCGGTTGTATCGAGTTAGAGCTTAACCTGGGAGGATATAAATTTAAGTTTGCCGAAGAGGGAGCGCTGTTTTTAGCGAGATTGGCCAGATTTTTAGAGATGCGCAGCCCGATTGGTACAATCGTAAATGCCAGGCTTGGCGGATAATTATTATGTTTACCCCTTTTAAAATGCCCGATTTTTGTTCCCGTCCGGATGGACAATCCAAATCTTTGAAGGCCGCCTACGTGCATCTAAGACGGCTGGAAGTTCAGGATAAGGATATATTTATTTTCGCTCAAGGCGGATTTAATCGATTTAAGGGGGAATTACTGGACCAGCAGCCGCAGGCAGGCGATATGGTTTTGCCGGGGGACAAGATAACGCTAACCACCGCTTTAACCGGTATTTGCCAGATGATGCCTGATTTATTCACGGATCATCTGAGCGACTACCTTATTGAGGATAATAATCCCCGTCATGGCGTGAAAAAATTATTCGCGATTTTCGACAGCATGTTTTTGAAAATGATATGCCGTCTGGAATGGATAAAAGACATATATGCAGGCGTGTATCACTCCAACCGATTTATCGACCATCTAAATTCCGTTTGCTTTATCCCTGAAACCGGAATTAATGAAATGGATTTCAATTCGATGGGTTATATCCCGTCACGCTTATCCCGATTTCTGGGAACCGAAGGCGGTTTGCGCGTTTTTCTTGAGGCCGCTATCGGTTTAAAAGTCAGAACCAGGATTTTAAACAATCAGGAAATTCCTGTGCCCGGCGGTTCCCGGGCCGGTCTTGGGGCAAAATCCCGGCTGGGCGAAAACATATTTATGGGTGACACGTTCGAAAGCGATAAACCCAGGCTGGAGGTGAGCCTTCGCCTTGAAAAGCCCGAGGACGTCCCCCGGGCTATTGAGATAATTGAAAATAAAAAACTCCTTGAGGATATATTCAGGCTTGTTTTGCCGTATTACGTGGAAAGATATGAGATTTCGGTCGAGCCGATCGGCGAAGAGATAGCCTTCGTAAATGGAAATTCATATCTTGGTTTCAGCACGGGTTTAAGCCCCGATGAACATTAAAGGAGTTGACAGCGCGTATCAGGCGATCTATCTTGATTGAACCTGAAAGATTTAATTTAATCTTTAAGACGGTGCTAGGGTAATGGAAAAATTTAAAAAATCCGGAAGACTAATATCCATCAACTGGCAAGATGGCATGTTGATTAAGTCTGGCCATTTCGATGAGCAGGAAGAGTATTTCGAGAATCTAAACCGTTGGACAATTAAAAACAGCCTTGCCTTTTATGGATTGACTCGTCCGGCCGAGATAACGGGACATACTTTCAATGTCCGGATGGATCATGACGGGCAAAGTTGGGTCGTGATTCTGGCCCAGTGCTACGCCTTTACCGCTGGCGGGAAAATTATTCAAATCGACAGCGATTACGATAACAGCATAAAAACCGGACCGGTCAAGCCGGCGGGCGCTCAAGTCATTCCTGTTTATGTTCATGCCAGCGGTTCAAAAGTCAATTTTGGTACGCCGACGGCGACGGAGATGGCCACCAGGTATCCTTACCGATGTTTCGACTATCGTTTGATAGTGGGCGAACTGGTGGATGTCGATCCGGCGGATTGTCTTAAAATCGCGGAGATAGTAATCGATAGCGGCAGCCCGCAGTTATCGGCGGATTTTATTCCTCCCTGCGCCACGATCGGCGCTCACCCGGTGTTAGCCGATTATTGTTTCAGAATTAAAGGCATTTTAACGCAAGTTCGCCAGAGCGCGCTAAACGGTTATCAGGCTTTTCAAGCGGCCGCCCAGGGTAAAGGCGGCAAATTCGGCCAGGAACATCAGACTTTTCGGGACATATTGTCTTCCTTGTCTATCAAATTGGGTGCGATGTTGAAAGTTCATCCCCGGCCCGATCTGCCGATTTCGCCTTATAGCCTGTTCACTTATTACCAGGAAATATTCGGAACATTCGAATCCATGTTGGAAACTTACAGCGATATCGCCGTTGTTTTGCAGAAGAAATACGGCAACAACGAGCTGCATAACAGGTTCATTACCGCCATGACCAATTTTTCCAATGCCAAATACAACCATCAGGAAATTGGGAAAACATTAAAATCGCTTATTTTATTGATAAATGATTTTGTGGAATTTATCAATCTGATAGCCGGTTTGGCCGGGGTCTTGCCGAAAACAGGTAAGCTGCTTTCTTATAAGCAAAAAGATTATAATCTGCAAAGTTTCGGCTCGATCACAACCCAACCGGAGCGGGATGGTGTGACTATTACGATATCGGGACTAAATAATGTCGTTACTCGAGACGTTATCGCGACTATCAAGAAGGACTTGTTCGGCGGCGCCGACCATCGCTATATCATGGTTAAAATCGGGGCGAACGCCAATAATGTTCCGGGCAGAATGGCGCCGGTTTATGTCGATGCCGACACATCTCCGGAAAACCTCATATTCAAACCTATGGATGATCTCAGGGAACAATCTTTGAACGTGATAAATTTGAATTTGAGGGGAAATTTTAATCCTCAAGCCATGGCGAGTTTAAGCGCGGAAAACCTGGCGATTTATGTTTATTAGGCGGTAAGACTATGGAAGAATTAGACAGGCATAAAGCAATACCTATCCTTTTTGGCTATATAGATGAGTACGAGCGGGGCGGTAAATTCGAAACGGATGAGTTTATCAATTATTTTGAAAATGTCCTGTCTCATCTTAAACTGGTGCGCGATCAGAACAATCTGGAGATAGTCAAGGGCGTGGATGACACGCTGGTTTCACAGTTCGATAAGGTTCCGTTTACCACACCCGGCGGCGGCACGGATATCAGGTATTTTTCCGCTCATATTTTGGCGACGTATTTCCCGGTATTAATCCCGATGTCGGCCCAGTTTCAGGAGGCCTATAAATTCTGCCTCAGGCTAAGGCGGATAAAAACCGATCTCGATTTCATGGAATCGGAATTGACGCCTTACTTGTTCGATAAAAACCTGCTCAAACGATCCTCGGATTTGCGATATTATTTCCTGACCAAAGTGGCGGAGATGCATAACTTGAACCATGACCCGATCTTGCTCGATGAGCCGGCTTTCCAGAACCTCGACAAATTACGGGAAATTCCGCCGACCAGATTGCTTTTATCTCTCAAACGCCGCCAGTTGAAAACGGATTCAAAAACATTATTGCAGGATAAATATTCACCGGAATATAAACTTCAGGAATTTGGCACCTTTTTCAAAATGGCCGAATCCAATCTGATCTATCAGGATATCCTCTATAGAATGGGCTATCTCAAAGCCAAAGCGCCGTTTTGGGGCCGTCTTAAACAGGCGTTGTCAAACACCGGTCAGTTTATTACCGGCATCATAAAAGTCCCCAGGTATATTTTATTTATTTTCAATAAGAGCCGGTTTAACTATATATATATCACCGTGACTTTCATCTTGCTGATAATAATCCTGATAAGCGTTTTCCAATGGATAGGCCATTACAACGACAAGAAATTAAGCAATTTCGAACAAAAAATAGAATCGCTTAAATAAAATTATTACGCTTCAAAACTGAAGCATAGATAATTTATCTGGATACGTAAAATAATAGCCAAAAAGGCGGTAATCCAGGCCAGGAATTAGACGGAGGGGAAAATGTTCATAACATTATTAATAGTAACTTTTGTAATTGCCCTGATAGTATCATTTATCGTAGCCAGGGTGTTTTCCTCGCCGATAAACAATATCCTCAAGCGGATTATTTCGGATGAGATCAGTAGCGCCTGGGCGAAATACCTCAAGTTCGCCATATATGTGGTGGGCATTTCCAGCGGTGTACGAATCTGGGAACTGGAGAAATATATTACTCCGGCTCGCAACACTGAGGATGCCGTTATCGTTGTACTTAATTTAGATCGTTGGATTCTGGAAGTCTACCGCACGATTATCGGCACGCTTCAGGGCGCGGCCTGGCTGTTATTGGTATTTTTCATTTTCGCGCTTATCGCTTATGTGATAGTCAAAATATCGGAATCCAGAAAGATGAAAGAGGCATAGGGGGGTTATGGCCGAAATCGACAAACGCAACAAATTCACCGAGGAGATATTTACTTATCGGGTGAATAAAGATAACAAAGTGTTCATCTCTTATCTGGGCAAGCAAATAGCCATTCTCAAGGGCAAGGGCGCGGAAAGGTTTTTAGCCCGAGTCGAGGACCAGGATAACCGAACCGCCCAACTTGAGATGGCCAGAGTGACTGGTAATTTCAAACGGCGAAACTAGAAATAATACTTGCTGGAATTCGCAATAGCAAGCCATTGCGAGGAATCCGAAGGGTGGCGAAGCTGTCAAGGCACGTCCGTGCAATCTGTTAATTCTAAAACTGCTAATTCCATGTCGGGTCACGCCCTATCGGGCTACGACCCGACATAACATTCAATCCGCCTCGGCGTTATATGTTCAGACAGGTCGTAGCGAAGCGTGACCTGTCTGCTTATCCGCATCAGGCCTCAAGGTCTTGGCGATCACATCCTGCGGGCACGACCTGACGCAACTTTCGATATTTATATGTGTTTTATAAGCTATTAGAATATTATATTTAGTCCGGAGCTTTGAGTGCTGTTATATGACCAAACGCAAGGTAATAATAATCGGCGGCGGGGCATCAGGGCTGATAGCGGCCGGCCAGGCGGCCAAAACCGGTGCGGATGTTCTGGTCTTAGAGAAAATGCCTCGCCCCGGCCGAAAACTTCGAATTACCGGCAAGGGCCGATGTAATTTGACAAACGAAAAACCGTTGGCGGAATTCATCTCACATTTCGGCCGCAACGGCAAATTCCTGATTCCTGCTTTCTCCGCATTCTTTACATCGGAATTACAGACATTCTTTAAAAGTATCGGCGTGCCGACTGTTACCGAACGCGGCGACCGGGTTTTCCCGGCCGGGGATAAAGCCGAGGACGTGGTTGAGGCGTTGATACGATGGGCTCTTGATCTCGGCGTGACGATCAAAAACAAATCATCAGTGAAACGCCTGATTGTTGAAAATGGCCGGATTATTGGTGCTAGAGTAACTGGAGAAAAAGGCTCAGCTAATCAGGAATTAAAGGCAGATGCCGTCATAATCGCCGCCGGCGGAGCTTCGTATCCGGCTACCGGGTCATCGGGCGATGGCTACAAGCTGGCGGAAGCAACCGGCCATACTATCGTACCCGTCAGGCCGGCGTTAGTACCGCTGGAAACTGCCGGCGATATCGCGCCTCGATTGCAAGGTTTGAGCTTGCGAAATGTGAAAGCTCGGATGTATATCGATGGCAAAAAGATGACTGAGGAATTCGGCGAGATGTTGTTCACGCATTTCGGCTTATCCGGCCCGATAATTCTCACCTTGAGCAAACATGCAGTCGACGCACTCAGACAAAAAAAGAGAGTCGTAATTTCAATAGATTTAAAACCTGCACTCAATGATGCT
>CAZFSN010000053.1:0-15964 GCA_964521815.1 uncultured Ignavibacteria bacterium
AACAGAAAAAAATAATTGTAAGATATACCGCTTTTAACAAACATACTTAAAGAGAGAGTGGGCAATATGAGGGCTATCTTATTATTGAATTTCTTGATTTCAGTCATATTCATGGCTACAGGTATTGCCGGACAATCTAAGACTATGCCGGCGGTCGAATATGATATTTCGACCGGCGGGGAAAAATTACCTCAGGGTTCGGCCTTGCCATATCAACCGGATATGATAACCGATTCGCCCGGCATAATAGTCGGCTACACTATATATGACCAGCAGACAAACGGTTCGACCGGCAACCGTATTGCAATCTGCAATGACGGCAGCAAATATTTTTGCTGGACAAGTTTGCTTGAATCTCCCTTGCCGCCGGCTCAACGTCATGTTTATTTCAATTATGTAGATTCAGACGGCAACTGGTACTTGCCGGAAGAGGGTGGCCGAGTCGATAATGCCGAAAGCGCCGGTTATACGACACTCGATGTAATCTATGGCATACGAAGCGCCATAACATATAATGCCACCTACCCTGCCGAACTCACCCGGGTTACTGTCTCGGTCGATTCGGATCCGCCGGGTACGGGTTATTTCGATCATTACACTCCTCCTAATGAATTATTTCCGCAATCGCCTGATAGCCCCGGACAACTATACTGGCCTTATATAGCCGTTGGTCGTGATAATAATATTCATATCGTAGCCAATGAAGATACCGATCGCCGGATGTTCAGGCTCGGCTATATGCATTCTGTCGATGGCGGTTTGACCTGGACCGATGCGGCGACTGTCGATACGGCCATGGTAATAGGCAGCGTTATCGATACTTCGCCGGTGTCAAACAGGGCGGTAATTGCTTTCGCGAAAGCCTGCGATACGACGTCTCAATGGACCAATGATATCGCCTACTACGTATCGGATGACGGCCTGAACTGGGATTTCGAAAACGGTGTGATTAATGTAACCAATTATACCAGCGATGCCGATTCTCTCTGGGCTTATACCGATTTGGATGTAATAATCGATTATGACGATTACGTACATGTTATCTGGAATGCTCAATGGGTCACCGATGCGGGAATTTATTTTCGAACCTACCTGTTCCATTATAGCGAGGAAACCGGCGAAATCACCGAAATTTGCCATCACCCCGAGTCTGCTTATATGTCAATATTCGGCGCCTGGGGCAGGCCCATATGTAAAATGAACCTGGGCATTCACGAAATACCCGGCGGTCCCGATGGCATATTCGCCACCTGGACGCAATTCGATACCTCCGATGTTTCCGATGGTGGTTATGGCAACGGTGACATTTATATGGCCTATTCGGCCGATGGCGGTTCGAACTGGTCTGAGCCGCTGAATCTGACTGATACACAAACGCCCGACTGTGCCGCGGGCGATTGCGATAGCGACCACTGGTCATCTTTAGCCGATGTTGTCGATGATTCATTGCATATCATTTATATAAACGATAAAGACGCCGGTAGTTTCTCCAAATATGAGGGCGAAGCTACGCTCAATCCGGTTAGATATCTGGCTTACCCCAATCCGTTGACCACAAGTATAGAAGACGCTGATTATTCACTGCCAACGGGTTTTTCATTAAATCAAAACTACCCCAATCCGTTCAATGCCTCAACTAATATCTCATTCAGTTTGAAAGATAACAGCCCGGTCAAACTGGAGGTTTTTGATATCACCGGTTCGCTGGTGGAGATGCTGATAGATCGTTTTATGCCACCGGGGAAGCATGATATTATATGGAATGCCGAAAATGCCGCCTCAGGCGTTTATTTGTTTAAATTGACATCCGGTGAGAATACATCTGTGAAAAAAGCAGTACTGGTGAAGTAAATTCAGAGATGTTAATGTGAAAATAAGTCTGATAATACTGTCGGTTTTACTGGTTACTATGATAATAGCGGGTGCATATGGGGAGACATCCCGCACCATGCCGCTTAGGCATTTTAAGTTCCCTCTTGGAAATGAAATGCCCGCCAATGTGCCGGTTTATCCTTATGTTCCCGATGCATCAACTTTTATTTATACTATCGGAACCACTTTTTGGGATATCGAAACTCTTGGCCCGGCCGGTAATCGAATCGAAATCTACGATAATGGTGGTGGTTACTATTTATGGACAAATCTCTATGGCTGGCCCTATCCCTTGGCGCCATGTTATATTTATTATAATTGGCGTCCCAATAATGATCCCTGGCATCCAGATCAAGAGGGATTACCAGTCAGCCAAACTTCTCCATCTTATTTTCCATCCCTGTCTTGCTTTGAGGATAATCGCGGGGTAATCGCTTATCATGGAATTTTTACTAATGAATCGGATAAAATTATTATAGCAATCGAATGGGAGCCCGGTTTAAGTATCTATGATTATTATATCGTCCCCAATGAAATTTATCCTCAGACACAAGATTATCCAGGCACATGCTACTGGCCTCAGGTAGCGGTTGATACCAATGATAATATACATATCGTCATGCACGAAAATACCAACGGCGGACCGTTCCGGATTGCCTATACCCGGTCGGAAGACGGAGGCGCTACCTGGACTGAGCCAGTAGTTATTGATACCTGTACGGTTATCGGCACGGCCATAGAAGCTTCGGACATATCAGATGAGGTTATATTAGCATGGTCTAAACCGCGTGATCTTTCCTCTCAATGGCATAATGATATAGTTTATGTTAAATCTGAAGATGGACTAAACTGGGATTTTGAATACGGCATAACGAATTTAACCGATTATGCCAACGATAGCGATTCGCTCTGGGCTTATAACGATCTTGATATATTAGTCGGCGAGAATACTTATTTTCTGTGGACCGCGCAATGGGTAACCGATCAGGGCGTATACTGGCCCACATATTTATTTCTATATAATGAAACTGAAAGTCGAATAGACGAGATTTATCATCACCCGGATAGCCTATTCGATGATATTTGCGGCGCCTGGAATCGGCCTATTAGCAAAGTTAACCTGGCAACACCTTCAAGCGACAGCGGATTATTCGTCTTCTGGGTGCAATATGATACTCTGGATGTATCAGCCACCAGTTTCGGCAATGGCGATATATATTATATGTACACTCATGATTCCGAACATTGGTCTGAAAAAGAAAATTTCACTCACACCATAACCCCCGGTTGTTATCCGGGAGAATGCGGAAACGAAAGCCAGCTATCCCTTTATAGAAACACCGATGAATATCTACATCTGCTATATATCAGAGACATGGATGCCGGAAGCGTAATCATGGGCGAAGGCAGCGCTACTGAAAATCCCGTTCTTTATAATGAATATTGGATTGCCGGGATTTTCAGAACTGGTTCGCTGGAAGGTTATGTCACCGAAAGCGATAGTATAACACCGGTCGAGGGAGTCACTATTAAAGCGTTTCTATTCGATTACGAAGCTAATATAGGAACCACTGATAATGATGGTCACTATTATCTTACGCCTTATTGCGGATACTATAACATCGAGGCTTCTAAAGATGGTTATTATTCTCAAACTATCCAAGATATAGTTATCCCCTGGGATTTACCAATAACTCTTGATTTCCAACTCGAACGCGTTGTTGGTATCGACGATACTCGATCTCTCCCCTATTCATTCCAACTCGATCAAAACTACCCCAATCCGTTCAATGCTCAGACTACCATATCATTCAGTCTGAAAAATAACGGTCCGGTTAAGCTGGAAATATTCGATATCACCGGTTCGCTCGTGGAGACGCTTATAGATCGTTTTATGCCACCGGGGAAGCATGATATTATATGGAATGCCGAAAATGCCGCCTCGGGTGTTTATTTGTATAAATTGACATACGGTGAAAACACATCTGTGAAAAAAGCGGTACTGGTAAAATAAATATAGGGGAGATTAAAATGAAAAATATCATAATAATTTTGGCGGTCTTAATACTAATGCCAGTGTCCTTAACAGCCGGTCAGCCGTCTTTAACCATGCCAGAGGTCAATTACTCGATACCTATCGGCGATGAGAAGTTGCCGGATGTGGCCGGCTATCCCTATATACCGGGGACAACAGCCGACACCGGCATAGCCCTTGATTACACTTATTATGACATGCAATCAATCGGATCATCGCGAAGCAGGATTGCTGTTTGTGATAATGACGATATCTATGTTTGCTGGCTTAAATTAAATAGCTGGCCTAATCCATCGGTCCCTCAAGGCGCCTGGTATGGACGAGTCAATAGTTATGGCAACTGCGTTTTCACCGGTTCGGTCGATAATGATTCATCGATGAGTACGGGTTCTCCAGCCCTCGATATAATTTACCGATATCAAGCGGCAATAACCTATCATAGATATGGAGACGGCTTACCGCCGCATCTAGTAGTCGCTTGTACGGATGGCACTTATCATTACCCGCCCTGTCATCCGGAAGGAAGTATCTGGCCAAATATCACGGTTAATCGTTATAATTATATTTATATAGTATCTCATGCCTTAACCGGCGGCAGGTATATGGAAACTTACTACACGGTGTCTTATGACGGGGGAAATAATTGGATTATTCCTCATCTCATAGATACCTGTATGACTATAAGTACTGTCATGGATGCTTCGCCGATTTCTGACCGGGTTGTAATCGCTTATGCTAAAAGCCAGGATACATTATCTCAATGGCACAATGATATCGTCTATTACGTTTCAGAATATGGAACCTACTGGGATTGGCTATATGGCCGTCATAATATTACGAACTATGGTACAGATAATGACTCCCTCTGGGCTTATACGGATCTGGATGTAATGTTCGATTACAATGATTACATCCACATAATCTGGAACGCGCAATGGGTTACCGATCAGGGAGTATACTATCGAACCTATCTTTTACATTATAACGAAGAAACAGATTCTATAACTACAATATGTTATCATCCGGATTCACTATGGGAAGATGTATCAGGCGCCTGGAACAGGCCGATTTGTAAAATGAATTTAGGTTGTTTCGATGGATGCGAAGATGTAATTTTAACGACCTGGACTTTATTCGACACCTCAGATGTTTCCGCGGCCGGTTTTGGTAACGGCGATATTTATATGACATACTCATTGAATAACGGAAGAAGCTGGCAAATTCCGCAAAATATTACATATTCCCGTACTCCGGGATGCTTCCCCGGAGATTGTTCAAGCGAACACTGGGGTTCTATTGCCGATAACGTGCATGGTTATCTTCACTTAACATATGTCAAAGATAAAGATGCCGGTTCAATAATACTAGAAGAAGGAGCGTCTACAGAAAGTCCGGTAGTTTATAAAAGAAATGACTTTGACCTGATACTCGAAGTAGGATCTATTTGCGGGACCGTTACTGAGATAGATGGTGTAACACCGATTGAAGGAGCTGTGGTTAAAGCGTTAACATATAGCGATCGTTATTGCGGCGGTATTACTGGCTCAAGTGGATCATATTATTTCTCTATTGTGTGCGGGCACTATAATATAATGGCATATAAAGAGGGATATCAAAGCGAAATTCTTTATAATGTAATCGCGCCATGGGACTATCCCGGACACGCATATTTCCAACTTGAACGAACAGTGGATATCGATGATAATCGACCTCTCCCATACATATTTCAACTCAATCTAAACTACCCCAACCCATTCAATGCCCAAACCACGATATCATTCGAATTACCGGAGCCATCGCCGGTATCGCTGGAAATTTATGACATAACCGGCGCGAAAGTGGCAACCCTGCTTGACAGCTATCTGCCGGCAAACAGATATGAAGTTATCTGGGATGCCGAAGATTGCAGTTCTGGAATTTATTTCTATAAGCTTAAAACAGAAGGAGAAACCCTGGCCAGAAAGGCGGTGATAATCAAATAAAGAGATATGTATTAAAACTTCAATCGCGTCAGAGGACTTGACATGTTTAAAAGTCATGCCCCGGTTCCGCATAATTTGGTTGACAAATGTCAATTTGAATTTATATTTATAATTAGCACGGAGCCGTTAACATCGTTGCGTTTACCCGGAAATTTACACGGCGCGGAATTTAAAATTAAATTTTAGTATCATTAAAATAAAGTCTTAAACCAAAGTAAGGGAGTAAGAGACGATGAAAAAACTGCTAATGGTAACGGGCCTGGCGGTCTTGTTGATTGTCGCCGGCGCTTCGGCTGAACTTTCGAAAACCATGCCGATAACGGAGAATAAAATTATCAGGGGAGATGAGCCGTTGCCGGACGTACAATTCTATCCGTACAATCCCGGTGCGATTACCGAATCACCCGGCGAAATTGTCGGCTATACATTCTACGATTATCAAACCAACGGTTCCAGCGGCAATCGGGTAGCGCTATGCAATGACGGCAGTATTTATTTTTGCTGGATGAAACTGTTTGGCTGGCCATACCCGCCGGCCCCTCGTCATATTTTTTATAACTGGATAGGCCCCGATGGCCAATGGATACAGCCCGGAGAGGGTCTTCAAATTAGCCAGACCTCCGGCTCGGGCTATACTAATCTGGATATTTTTAGCGGCAACCGCGGGGCGATCGCCTATCACCTTTTCACCGATCCATCTGAAGCGCTCGTATCTATAGAGTGGGATCCGCCGGGTTTGGGCTTTTTTGATCATCACATCGCGCCTAATCTGGTATATCCGCAGTCCGATCCCAGCCCCGGCGAATTGTTCTGGCCTTATATCGCTATAGATCGTAGTAACCGAATCCACCTCGGAATGACTGAAAGCACCGATATTCGCATGCAGAGATTGGGCTACACGCGTTCGGATGATGGCGGCGAAAGCTGGATATCGGTTCAGCAGGTCGATACGGTTATGGTAATCAGCTGTGTGCTTGATGCCTCGCCGGTTTCCGACAGGGTAGTGTATGCCTATGCCAAATGCCTGGATACTACAACTCAATGGAATAACGATATCGTCTATTATGTTTCCGACAATGGCGCATCCTGGGACTGGCGTCACGGCAGACATAATATTACCAATTATAACCTGGATACCGACTCGCTCTGGGCTTACACCGATCTCGATGTCATATTTGACTATAATGATTATATACACCTGATCTGGAATGCTCAATGGGTCACCGATGAGGGCATTTATTATCGCACTTTCCTGTTCCATTATAGCGAAGAAACAGGGGAGATTACGCAAATCACCGCCAAACCGGATTCGGGTTGGTTCAGTATTTCCGGCGCCTGGAATCGCCCGATTTGTAAGATGAACCTCGGTGTTCAGCCGGGCTTAAACAACTTATTCGCCACCTGGACCCAGTTCGATACCTCTGATGTATCGGCCGGAGGTTATGGCAACGGCGATATCTTCGGCAGCATGTCAATGGATGGCGGCGCCAGTTGGGAAACGCCAATTAATATCACTAATTCTCAGACGCCCGGTTGTTATCCCGGCGAATGTGATAGCGATCATTGGGCTACGCTGGCCGATTCCGTCGATGACTTTTTGCATATCTTCTACACGAACGATAAGGACGCCGGTGGTATTCCTCAAACGGAAGGCACAGCTACTGAAAATCCGATGCGCTACATTACATTTCCTTTTGATTCATGGCTCGGTATTAGCGATGAGGGTCCTAACCGCCCGATTAGCTTCAATCTGAATCAGAACTACCCCAATCCATTCAATGCCAGTACGGTCATTTCATTCGATTTAAAAGAGTGCGTAAACGTGGAAATCGACGTATTCGACATAACCGGCGCCAAAGTTAAAACACTTATTGACGAGCCAATGGCCGCCGGTAGTCATCAGGTAACCTGGAATGCGTCCGATGTCGCCTCCGGTGTTTATTACTATAAACTGACAGCCGGCGATGTATCTGAAACCAAACAGGCGGTTTTGATTAAGTAACCGAATAAAATAATCGATTCGAAATTAGGCCGGGTAATATACGCCCGGCCTTTTTAATATTTAGACATATTTTTATATTTGAAATATGCGCAAATCCATGCATAGTTATCAGCCCTTATTATAAATTTTATGATATATAATTACTTTCGATAGTTCCGCCGGCTCTTGCCAACTTATTATCATTGATAAAATTACTGATAAATGTCCGGAAAACATCGGATTTTATTCTGTATTAATATTATGGCATATAAATTGCCTGATAACCAATTAGCTAATTAAGGGTTTAATAAAATGGGAGCGGTGATGTCGGCATAGGCCGGCCACCTCGAATGATTCGGGGCATCCCCCCTCCACCGCTCCCTAAAATTTTACCGCTAATAAAAGCGGGAGGTAGTAATGATTAGTTTTAACGAAGACAGAACAGTTAAACCGAAACCGATAATATTCTGCGCATTTATATTGCTCGGCATACTGGCTGCAATTGTCTTAATTCCTTATTAAGAAGATTTTCCTGATATCTGAGGAAGTATCCGATTCAGAAATCATAGACAACTATATATTATTTTAGATTGTTTTAAACGACCAACAATATTGACTTTTTACGGTTTTGAAAGTTAATATAAAGTATGGATAATGCTGAAACCGATAATAAACAAATCGAATTCGCCACCAAGCTGAAAAACCTGTCTGACCAGCCGGGGGTTTATTTATTCAAGAATGCCGCCGGTGGTGTTATTTATATTGGCAAAGCAAAGTCGTTAAAAAGCAGGGTCAAATCATATTTCGCCAAAACAATCGAACATCCCCGAACCCAAAAACTGGTGGCTTCAATTGCCGATATTGAAACGCTGGTAACCGATTCCGAGCTTGAAGCCCTTATACTGGAATCGAATTTAATCAAAGAGCACAAACCGCATTACAACGTCAATCTCAAGGATGATAAAAGATATCCTTATATCAAAATAACCCGTGAAACTTACCCCAGAATTTTGGTAGTGCGGCAAATCGAGGATGATCGCGCCCGGTATTTCGGACCATACACCAACGTAGGCGCCATGCGGCGAACCTTGAAACTCATCCGCAAAATATTTCCCGTGCGTTCCTGCAGCCTGGTTATCCCCTCGAAAAGAAAATATCGCGTTTGCCTGGATTATTTTATCGGCCGCTGTCCGGGCTGTTGCGAGCCTGACAAAACCAATCCGGAGGAATACGCCGAAATTATAAACGGCGTGATTCTATTTCTATCGGGCCGTTCGGCTGAGGTTATAGAAAACTTAACCGAGAAAATGACACGTCTGTCCGACAACCAGGAATTCGAAAAAGCCGCTTTGGTTCGCGATCAGATTGCCGCTATCAAGCCGGTTATACAAAAGCAGAAAGTCGTCTCCGATGATCTGGCCGACCGCGACATTATAGTGTTGGCTCGTTCGGTCACCGATGTTTGTATAGTGGTTCTGCAAATCCGCCGAGGCGTACTGATCGGCCGTCAGCACTTTTATTTGACTTCACCCGAAGATATTACTAACGGTAAAATCGTTTCATCGTTTATACTCAGGTATTACAAAACCGCCGCGTTTTTGCCATCGGAAATATTTATACCAGAGGCGATTGAAGAGCCGGAATTAATCAAAGAATGGTTTATTACTCAAAAAAATCAGAATATAAAACTTCACCAGCCTAAAATTGGCGAGAAATACAAACTTATGGAACTGGCTCAGAAAAACGCCAAACTGCTTTTAGGCGAACTTCTGGCCCAGAAAAGCGCTACCAAAAGAAAACCGCCCGGCGTGCTGTTAAGCCTTCAACGCGACCTGTATTTGAAAACTGTACCCCGTAAAATCGCCGCCTGTGATATATCGAACCTCGGCGGCACGGATGCGGTCGGTTCGATAGTATTTTTTGCCGAGGCCAAGCCGATGAAAAAAAACTACCGCCGGTTTAAAATAAAAACAATCGAGGGGCAAGATGACTTTTCGATGATGGCCGAGGTGGTTTCCCGCTATTTCAACCATCTGGCGGAAAATAACGAGGACTACCCTGATTTGCTGTTAATCGATGGCGGTAAAGGCCAGCTTGGCGCCGCCCTGGGTGCTCTTGGCGAGTTGGGTATAAAATCTCAGCCATGCGCCTCGCTGGCCAAGCGGTTCGAGGAAGTTTATCTTCCCGGCCGGTCGGAACCTATCAGCATTCCGCGCACGTCATCGACTCTCAAGTTGCTCCAGCAAATTCGTGATGAAGCCCATCGGTTCGCGATTACTTACCATCGTTCTTTGCGTCAGAAAAAAATCGATACC
The DNA here is from genome assembly GCA_964521815.1 of uncultured Ignavibacteria bacterium. Taxonomy (GTDB): domain Bacteria; phylum Zixibacteria; class MSB-5A5; order UBA10806; family 4484-95; genus JAAEQD01. The sequence continues at coordinate 10,186 of CAZFSN010000053.1, forward strand.
TCCGAACTGGATGAGATCGCCGGTATAGGCGATAAAAGAAAATTCGCCCTTTTAGGAACTTTCGGGTCGGTTGAGGCGATTAAGAAAGCGCAACTGCAGGATCTGCTTGGCGCTAATTGCGTGCCCAGAACTATCGCGGTTAAAATTTATGAACACTTTCATCCGGGAGAAACCGATGACTGATTCGCTGATAGTGGAAACACTCGAAGTAGGAACTTACTTGACCAATTGCTACCTGGTACATCATGACGAGTTGGCGCTAATTATCGATCCGGGGGATGACCACGGCCGTATTATTAACCGGATAAAAAAACGGAAAGTGAATGTTAAGAGTATTATCCTCACTCATGGCCATATCGATCATATCGGCGCGTTGCCTGAAATCAAGGAATTAACCGGTGCGCCGGTATTAATTCACGCCGAGGACGCGGAGATGCTCACTGATGCCAAAGCCAATCTGTCGTTCTACCATCAAGATGAATTCGCTACAGACGCTGCGGATAGCTTTCTCAACGAGGGAGATACTATCGATCTTGGTCGATTCAGGTTTCGGGTTCTCCATACTCCCGGCCACACACCGGGCGGGATATCTTTGCTAACGGATGGCATGGTTTTCACCGGTGACGCGTTATTCCAGGAATCAATCGGCCGGACGGATTTCCCCAACGGTAATTTTGAAACCTTAATCCAGGCAATTAAAACAAAACTGCTGGCATTGCCCGATGATACCGTTGTCTATCCCGGGCATGGCCCTATGACTACTATCGGTAGAGAAAGGTTATCAAACCCATGGCTGATCTAATATCCTGCGATCTGCATATTCACCCGGATTATTCCATAGACGCTCGAAGCAGTATCGAACAATATTGCGACAGAGCCAGGCAAATCGGTTTGCCGATATTGGGCTTTTCCACGCATTACGATATAAATCCCGCCCGTGATGATATCGACCCGTTCATGAATGTCGATGGCGAGAAAGTCAGAGCCGACCACTACGCCCTCGGTCGTTATATCGATGATTGTCTTAAAGCAAGGAACATGTACTCCGATCTAAAAATCCTTATCGGTCTGGAGGTGGATTATTTCATCGGTGTCGAAGCTGAAGTGATGCGGTTAAAATCCGAATTTCAGTTTGATTACATGATCGGTTCGGTGCACTGCCTGAACGGCGTGGTGATTTCAGATAAAAACGAAGCCGGTAATTTTTTCAACTCCCACAGCCTGGATAAAATGGCCGATATGTATTTTGAACTTCTGTATAATGTAGCAAATTGCGGACTGTTTGACATTATCGGTCACGCCGATTATTACCTTCGCCACGGCTTGTATTACTATGGGGAGGACATCTTCAACATTTACAAAAATCGACTGGAGAAAACAGTCGAAGCCGCGGTTCGCACCGGAACCGGTTTTGAGATTAATACATCGTATTTGAGACATGGCGGGGATGATTTCTTCCCCCGGCTCGATTTCCTTAAAGCGGCTATCAAGCATGGCGCAATAATTAATTCGATCGGTTCGGACGCGCATCACACCGACCATCTTGGGGCATATATAAACAAGGCGTTAGATTTGATCACAGAGCATGATTTGCCGTTTAAGCCAATCTATGAAACCGGTTAAATTAAAGCGATCATTCTATAATCGTCCCACCCTCGATGTAGCGGTTGATTTGCTGGGTAAAACCCTGATCTATGAGAACGACGGCGTAAAACTGGGCGGCCGCCTGGTCGAATTGGAAGCTTATATCGGCGAAGACGATCCCGCTTGTCACGCCTGGCGGGGCAAAACAGCGCGCAATACTATAATGTATGGCCCGGCCGGGTTTTTGTATGTCTACTTCACCTACGGCAACCATTATATGCTTAATATCGTTACTGAAAAGAAGGGCTTTCCGGCGGCGGTTTTAATCAGAGGTTTGGAACCGCTTTATGGCATTGATATTATGAAGCGAAACAGAAATACCGGTAAGCTAACCGAAATTGCCAGCGGCCCGGGCAAATTGGCCAGAGCCCTGGCGGTGACAACCGAACAAAAAGGGCTCGACTTGACAGGGAATGAAATATACGTGATTGACGATAAAATTTCACCGGGTGATATCTGGCATTCCTCGCGTATCGGTATTGGCGAAAACGGTGTCGATAAACTATGGCGATTTTATATCAAAGACAATCCGCATGTCTCGAAAATGTCGAAACAGGTGAAAGAATCGGCGGAAGCTTTCCGCTAATGACAGTTATGATAGTCAAACAATTGCTTGATATTGACAGCCGCCTGGGATATATTTCCAAATCGGGTAGTATCCCGGGAGGTTATTTTGTTTAATTTCGAACGATTAATTTTATTGGCGCCGGCATTTTTATTAGCTATAACAGTTCATGAATTCTCGCATGGCTATATTGCTTATCGATTAGGCGATCCGACCGCCAAAGACGCCGGTAGATTAACGTTTAATCCTGTCGCGCATCTGGATTTATTCGGGACATTGGCTTTATTGTTCATCGGTTTTGGCTGGGCCAAGCCGGTCCCGGTCAATCCCTATAATTTTGCCGACCCCAGAAAAGATAACCTCTGGGTAGCTCTGGCCGGTCCGGCATCGAATTTTATCAGCGCGTTCGCGTTCGGTATGCTTTTCAGGGCATCAAGCCCATTCCTGAGTGGCTTCCAAGTAGGGCAGGTTATTCTCACGATGATTTACCTCGCCGTTTGGATTAATTTGATTTTGACGGTTTTCAATCTTCTGCCGATTCCGCCTCTGGATGGTTTTCATATACTTGAAGGTTTAGTTTCACATGAAATCTATATTAAACTTCAGGAGCTCAGCCGTTATGGGTCGATGATTCTAATTGGTCTTATACTTTTTTCTGTATTTGCTCATGTTCCGATATTTGGCATAATATTTGGCCCTTTCCTTAAGGTGTTTGGGGCTCTCTTTACGGGACAAAGCTTTGCGTTCTAATATCGTTTTACTTATCTTGATTACTATTTTCATCGCCTGCGGCCCAAGACCGCAAATTAAGTATTCCGGACCGAAAACACCTCAGGCGGTATGGGATGCTTACACGGCGCGTTTTCAGGACATTAATTCGCTGGCTTTAAGCGGTTCGTTTTCGATTGTCAATCGGAAGACTTATGAATGCAAACTTCAACTGATTTATGTCCGCCCGGATAGTTTCGCGTTTTTAGCGGAAGGTACGTTGGGGATTGACTTGGCCCGCGGCGCCCTAATCAATGGATCAGGATTCTGGGAAATTCCGCGCGAAAATTACTCCGAACAACTTGTTCCCGGTGACCAGATATATTTAGGCGAGGATGAAACATCGATAAACATAAACAAGTTATTAGATGCCATATTTTTCTTCAGATTAAACAAGGGTTTTATTTTCGAAAAGCGAGTCGGATCACGATTTATTTACGCTAATTACGATTCTGACCAGACCCGCCGTATCGAAATTAGCCGGGATTCCGCGACGCCGGCAAGATTATCTATTATAGATTCAACCGGCACCCTTTATATCGAATATTTCGATTGGAGTACGATTTCTGATAATTTAGTACTGCCGGGGCGAATTAAGGCTTTTTCGCCTCTGACGAAAATAAAGGCGGAATTCCACAATAATCGAGCAAAACAAAATCCGGAAAAAAACCGGTCATTTTTTTTACCTAAATTATAACATATTTATTTTCAGTAAGTTATGTATAAGGATTCGATTTAAAATTACTTGACATTCTGAGTTTTTCGATTATTATGTTATTACATTATGTGGGTAGTTAATCTCCGCAAGATAATCGATAAAACTTGATTCTTTTTTTAGAGGAGGTGTTGCTACAAAAAAGAATAACCGCCAGGTAGTAAAGCATTTTTTCAGGGATTTTATTCAGTAGGAGTAAAAATGAAGTTTAGAAGCAATTTAGTAGTAATCGCTGCCGTTTTAGCGATTTTCGTCTTTTTTAATTTCGCATTAGCAAAAGACGCAGATATTCAAGGACCGACTTATCCGCCTGTCGTAACCGGTTCCGGTGGACCAGACTTATTTGGCTATACCTGGATCGACTCCGATGAACCGGGCGGCCCGACATTTGAATGGGTTGATATTTCGGGGATGGGTACTCCGATAGCTCTAGGTGATGATCAAAACCTGGGACCATTCGATCTTGGATTCACCTTCTCTTTCTATGACGTTGATTTCACAAGCGTGAATGTTTGTTCAAATGGTTTTGTTTCGTTTACAAGCACCTCAACCTCTTTATCCAACGCAGCTATACCGACTGCCGCGGAACCGAATAACCTTTTGGCTGTATTCTGGGATGACCTGGCCCCTAACAATGGCGGCACGGTATATTATTATCAAGATACTGACAACCATCGTTTTATCGTATCATATGATGGTGTGCCTCATTATTCTACTTATGGCGCTCTTTACTTCCAGGCGATCATCAACCAGGATGGTTCCATTTACTACAACTACGCTTCCATGGATGACGGCGGTCACGGTAATAATGGCGCCACAATCGGTATTGAAAACGGCACCGGCAACGACGGCTTGCAGGTGGTCTATGACGCCGATTATGTTCATGACGAATTGACAATTAGATTTTCGGCTGAACCTCCGTACGATTATGATGCCACTCCGACCGCATTCGTAGCGCCTACGGGTCAGGGTCAAGCCGGCATTCCATTTACGCCGATAGCGACCGTAAAAAATATGGGCGCAATGGCTGTCGCGTTCCCAGTCACTTTCACTATTGATTTTGATGGCGGCACTGTTTACGAAAATACTGTCGATGTTCCCGAACTCGGAACTAATGAAACATACAATGCGGAATTCGCCGAATACACACCGGAATCAGAGGGCGATTATACATTCACAGTTACCACTAATTTAAATGGCGATGAAAATCCCGCGAATGACGTCATTACTCGCGATTTTTATTGCTTGCCATCGATTTTACCGCCGACTAGTCTTATTGCGACCAGCAACCAGAACAGCGTAGTTCCGCTAAGATGGTCCGAACCGGGCGGCGCGCCGTGCTCAACTATCGTTTATGATGATGGTATTATCGACAACGCTTATTATTGGTATGCCTCAACCAACCTTTCCGCCAACAAATTCGTAGCTATCGCTCCGGTTGAAGTATGCACTTGTTTTGTACATGTCCTGACTCAAGGTGATCCTTTCTGGCCATGGCCTGATGGCAACCATGATCCAGTTGAAATTTCGATCTGGGAAGGTGATGGTACCGGGCAGCCCGGAAACATGCTCTATTCGGAAATCACAACTTGCCAACTCGGTCATGATATCGTGGTTGTCCCGGATGAGCCGGTGATCAGCCAGACTAATGATGTCTTTGTTGGTTTTAGAAATCTTACTGATACCGGCCCCTATGACGGCCTTTGCCTTGACGCCGCTACTAATTACCCCAATAACAAATGGGCGTATTTAAACGGCGTTTGGGAATTTGGAGATTTTGAAGACATGCTTGGCGATCAATTCATCAGCGCCAGCATCAGTTCCGCCGGATTCAACGTTCTGCTCACGGGAAACAATCCGATAATGGATGATCCGATTATCACAGATACGCAGGACCTTTTAGGCTACAGCTTATACCGGAGCACTTCTCCCGATGTTCCTATTGATGCCGCGCACAGAATAGTTGAACAGATTTCGGCGATGTCTTACGATGATGAAGATGTCACCAACGGCACCACCTATTACTATGTTGCTACCGCTGTTTATGATGATGGCGGTGATATTGTCGAATCAGGTCCGTCCAATGA
>CAZFSN010000054.1:0-15869 GCA_964521815.1 uncultured Ignavibacteria bacterium
GGAATCGGGAAACCGAGAAACTGAGCGGCTTCCAAAATCGTCGTACCTTTGTCGACTTCGACTTGCAGCCCGTTGATAGTCAACTTTATCATGTTTTTAATTCTCCTATTGGAAGCAATTCATTTTCTTCTGCTTTTGCCCGTTTGGTAAACTCCAGATCGCACCTTAAACATCTCCTGGCTTCATTCATAGCTTCCTCGACTGAAAGGGCTACCTCCACCTCGGCGAAACTGCGTTTGCGCCATTCAGCCGGGGCGCGAGGAGTTTCGGCACGATTGAGCTGTTGCATTTCTTGATCTATCCCAACCGGCTCAACGAAAACTTTTGGCAGATTAGGTTGTACCGGCTGAATCAAGTCTTCGTTTTTTAATAAACGTTCGATCATAACAGCCGCTTTTTTGCCGGCGGCAATCGCCTGGACTACTGTATTAGGCCCCGTCACCAAATCCCCCGCGGCAAATACGCCGGGCCGATTTGTCAGTAAGGTTTCCGGATCAACTTTCACGGTATTCCATTTGGTGGTTTCAAGGCCGCTTTTAATAGCTGGGCCAAGACAATCGATACCGGCATCTTCGCTGATAGCGACGATAAGCGTATCGAGTTCAATCATGTGTTCGGTGCCATCAATAGGTACAGGCGCGCGACGTCCGCTTGAATCGGTTTCGCCAAGCTCGTTTTTGATACATTCCAGACCTGATATATGGCCGTTGTTAGTAATAATTTTCTTAGGAGTAACCAGAGTAACGATCTTGATACCTTCCTGCCCGGCCGCTTCGATTTCCTCGGCAAAAGCCGGCATCTCCTCCTGGGTACGACGGTATAGGATTGTGACTTCAGTTACATCTTTCTGACGTAAAGCCGTGCGGGCGGCATCGATTGCCGAATTGCCGCCACCGATAACGCCGACACGGCCTTTTGCCAGCGCTTCATTTCTAAGGTTAAAGGCTTTCAGGAATTCTATCGATGGGTAAACGCCGCCGGTATCCTCGTTTTCCAGATATAAAGGACGGCTTTTATGCGCCCCAAGCGCCAGCAACACCGCCTGGTAGCTATCTTTTAAGAGGCTATCCAGCGATATTTCTTTGCCCAGAGCCGCATTGCATTTGATTTCTATATTTTCATCGATTAATGATTCGATTTCCTTTTTAATAACTTCCCGCGATAGCCGGTATGATGGTATAGCGCAGGTGAGCATACCGCCGATTTCGGCTTCGGCTTCGAATACCGTAATCTTGCAGCCTTTCAGCGACAGATAGTGAGCTGCCGTCAACCCGGCCGGACCAGAACCGATAATCGCTACCCTCGGGGCTTTGCCGTTATCCCATTTGGTTCTCTGCGGCTTGAAAATAGAGGGATCGAAACGGTCGGTGATAAAACGTTTTAATGATCTTATGGCTATTGGATCGCCGCCGGATGTACCCGCCCGACAGCGTGATTCGCAGGGATGATCGCAGACCCGAGCGCACACGGATGGGAACGGATTGGCTTCCCGAATCACATGATATGCTTCTCTGTATTCCCCGCGTCCGATATGAGCTACGTAACGCCAGGCTTCGGTTCCCAGCGGGCAAGCTGCCTGACAGGGGGCGCCGACCAGCTCTTTACAAACAAAAGAAGCACATTTCTTATTGATAATATGTTGTTCGAATTCATGACGGAAATATTTCAGCGCGCTTAAAACCGGGTTCGAAGCTGTCTGACCCAGGCCGCACATGGTCGTGTCTTTTACTACATTGGCCAGCTCTTCCAGAAGGTCGAGGTCCTCCATGGTCGCTTTGCCGGTGGTTACGTCCTCGAGTATTTCATACATCCTCTGCGTACCCTTGCGGCAGGTGAAACATTTACCGCATGATTCGCTTTTCAGAAAATTCATGAAATACTTGGCGACATCGACCATGCAAGTGTTCTCATCCATGACAATCATACCGCCCGAACCCATGATCGAGCCGGCTTCGGCCAGGCTGTCATAGCTGATCGGCAGATCGAACATACTGGCAGGAATACAACCACCCGATGGTCCGCCGGTTTGGACGGCTTTGACTTTAGCCTTACCCGGAGCGCCGCCGCCTATGTCATAGACTACTTCTTTAATCTTGATACCGAGAGGGACTTCCACCAAACCGGTATTTTTGATTTTACCGACCAGAGAAAATATCTTGGTTCCGGTATTGCCGGGTATCCCGATTTTAGCATATTCCCTACCGCCGCGGTCGATTATGATCGGGATATTGGCCAGCGTTTCGACATTGTTTATGCAGGTCGGATGACCATCTATACCTTTTTCAATCGGATAAGGCGGGCGTTGGCGGGGTTCGCCCATCAAGCCCTCAACCGATTTAATCAGTGCCGTTTCTTCGCCGCAAACAAAAGCTCCGGCGCCGCGCACGATTTCGATATCGAAATCTATTCCCGTGTTCATGATATTGTCGCCGAGCATGCCGAAATCACGCGCCTGGGCTAAAGCTATGAGTGTATGCTTGATAGCCAGCGGATATTCGCTTCTGACATAGACAATGCCTTTCGTCGCGCCGATTGCCATACCGCCGATCATCATGCCTTCGATTATCGCGTGAGGGTTGCCCTCCAGAAGACTGCGATCCATGTAGGCTCCCGGATCGCCCTCATCGGCGTTGCAGACTATATATTTTTGCTCGTTCGGCTTGCCCGAAGCCCGCGCCAGCTCCCATTTTTTGCCGGTGGGGAAACCCGCGCCGCCGCGGCCGCGAATGCCTGATTCCTTGACTTCGCGGATAATCCATTCGGGATCCTGTTTCAGTAGCGCTTTTTCCAGCGCGGCATAGCCGTTCTGTTCGAAATAATCGAGCATTCTGATGGGGTCTATCTTTTCATTATTGCCTAAAACACTTCGCGTTTGTTTCTTGAAAAAGGGTATATCGTTCTGGCATTGGTAAACTTTTTGTTCCCGCGGTTCTTTGTAAAGTAAACTTTCGACCACATAATCGCCGACGGCGGATTCGATTACCCGGGGCACATCTTCCATTTTTAATCTGGTATAAAGATGCTTGCCGGGCTGGACCAGTATGAAAGGGTCCATCTCACAGAAACCCTGGCAGCCGGTGATTCTCAGGCCGACTTTCATTTGAAGACTTCGTTCGAGGATATATTTTTTTATTACCCTTATAATATCATTCGAACCGCTGGCCTGGCCGCCCGTACCGGCGCATACGACCAGAGTTGGCTTTTCGTATTTTATTTCTTTTTCGCTGAGTATTCGATGACGGAAATCGACGAACTCATTGACGGAAAAAAACTTTTTCATTTATCATTTTCTCCTTAACCTGATTGCCGCCCTGTTAACTCACCACGGTTTCGCCCAGATCGAGCATATGACCGGTACAACCCTTGCGCGAACATATCTGAACCACACCGCCGCCTTTGACAATCATGGGCACCATCGGCGCGCCGCACTGACTGCAGTTGAAAGCGCCGATAAGCTCCGTGTGACAATAGGGGCAGAAGAAATGAGCCACCGTTTGATCTGGTATCTCGAATTCGGAGGCAACCTTATAGCTGCCGTACAAACTGGATAAAGCCAGCCAGCCATGCTGCTGCCCGAACGATACAGTAACTCTAATTGAAGGCTTACCATCGATAACGTGACGGGGATCCATCAAACTGTGGTTGCATCTGGAACAGCTAACTTCGACCGGAAATACGCGCTGATCGGTTTCGATCTCGATTTTGTCAAGACCTTCCTGAACTTTATTCAATATGTTTTTAACATCCGACTGTTTGACATTAGAGAAATAATGACCATCCGCCACGACAATCGGACCCAGAGCGCAAGCTCCCAGACAGTTCACGGTTTCCAGAGAAAATTCTCTATCCGGGGTTGTTTCGCCGCTTTTAATTCCCAGTTGGGTTATAAATTCCTCGGCGATAAGCGGCGCCCTCCGAACATGACAGGCGGTGCCCAGACAAACCGAAATCAGATGTTTACCCCTGGGCTTTAGGCTGAACGCCCGATAAAATGTAGCGACGCCATAGATATCGACCAGAGAGCGCCCGGTTTTTTCAGCTACCGATTCCAGCGCCTCTCGCGGCAGATAACCATAGCGTCCCTGAATATCTTCGAGGATCGAGATCAGACTGCCCTGTTTTTTGATGTGCTTGCCTAAAATCCCCTCAAATTCAACTTGATTCATAACTGACCTTTCGCAAATATCGATATGTAAGAAAAGAACCTTGTCATCTTAACTATACTCCTCGCAATGCCAGATTCCGCCTTCGGGTTTGGGAAATGTGCACGTATCCCGGTTACGGCAATTAGCGCATAACCCCATATATAAGGGCGCATTTTCCGTCGCTTGCGATATATCAAAATCTTTTGTTTTCGTTTGGTTTTCTGCCGGCTGCGATGGAATATTATCATCGAATTCCTCGCAATACCAGACAGGTTCTTGCATATGTTTAAAACGGACACATGTTTCGGCATGTATGCAGGTAGAACACAGACCTTGATTTTCCGGTTTGTCTTGCATCGGTTGTCCTCAAGGCCCGATTACATAATCGGGAGATTAATTAACATTTCGCGATTTTTGGCTTTTGAAGGATCCGGCGGCCGGGAAATACTTCAAAATGCCATCATGCTCAAGAATACTCTTCACAATGCCAGATAGATGTTCCGGCTGATGCCAGCGCGCAGCTTTTTCTATTTTGGCAATCACCGCAAATACCCAGAGCTACATCATATTTTTCCGCTTTGGTGAAATCGGAATTCGGGCGACCCGTTCTGTTAAGGGGCGGAGTATAATCGTTGAACTCTTCGCAATACCAGACAGCTTGCCCATGATGAGCCAATCTTGCGCAAAAAGGAGCATCATTGCAGGTAACGCATATGCCTTTATAACCATTTGATCCGGCAAAGGCTTTATCTTGTCCAATACCGTTTTCAAGGCCAATTCTCGACATAAACTTTTCCTCCTTATTCACCGTTTCTTTTTTTAATTGACAACTAAAGCAAGACATGGGCCATGTGAAAAAAATATCAATGTAATGGAATAAAATATTTATAATTCGGCAGTTAACTGCATATCATACAATATAATATATTAAAATATATATTTTAAATAATGATGTATGCTTTATCCTAAACAGCGGTTTTAGCGTATAAAAATCGGGGAGATATTACCCGCCGGGGAATAATTCCCCATTGAACATTAAGCTAATTATCGTCCGGACTTATATTCTTTAATTTCTCGCGTAAGGTCTTACGGTCAATGCCCAGAATCTCGGCCGCCTTGGTTTTATTGCCATCGACGTTTTCCAGCACATTACGGATATACTCGGCTTCCACCTCCGCCAGCGTTCGAGTCAGCCCCGATTCCCTCAGCGCCGAAAATCTCATCAAGGATGGCAAGTCAGGCACTTCAATAAATTCATCATCGGTCATCACCACCAGGCGTTGGACCACATTCTGAAGTTCACGCACGTTACCCGGCCAGTAGTAATTTTTCAATACCTGTAGAGCCTTTTCAGTAAATTTAGGAGCAGGCTTATCCAGTTCGACCGCGTATTTATCGGCGAAATATTGTATCAGCAGAAGTATATCGTCGTCTCTTTCACGTAGTGGCGGGATAGCGATAGAAATGACATTCAGACGGAAAAACAGGTCTTCTCGGAATTCTCCTTTTTTGACCAGGCCGGCCAAATCTTTGTTGGTGGCGGCCAGTATTCTAACATCGACTTCCCGTTCATTCGTAGCTCCTACCATGCAGACTTTCTTATCCTGCAGTATACGCAATAGTTTTACCTGCATGGTCAGACTGGTTTCGCTGATTTCATCGAGGAAGATAGTGCCGCCGTCGGCGGTTTGGAAAAATCCGGCCCGGGTCTCGGCTGCTCCTGTGAAAGCTCCTTTAATGTATCCAAAGAGCTCGCTTTCCAGTAATCCCTCCGGAATACCTCCGCAATTGACAGGCACGAAAGGCGCGGATGCCCGTTGGCTGCTGTAGTGAATCGCCCGGGCGACTAGTTCTTTACCGGTACCGCTTTCGCCGGTGATAAGCACGTTGGCCGAGGTTGGGGCGACTTTATTTATAGCGGAAAAGACACCCTCCATCGCTTTGGAATCGCTGATTATTCCGAAATCGGCGGAAATTTTTTGCTGAGGCCAAATATTACCGTTCCGACGAATATGCAGCTTATCGAGCGCCCGCCGGACCGCGCCGAACAACTCTTCATCGGTGAAGGGCTTGGATAAGTATTCCTCGGCTCCGATTTTTACAGCCTGAACCGCCCCGCCGATAGTAGCATAGCCGGTAATCATCATCACTTCGGTTTTTTTGAAATTTTCCCGTACGTGTTTGATTAAATCCAGCCCGCTTACTTTAGGCATTTTCAAATCTGTGATAACCAGATCAACCGGTGTCGATTCCAATATCTTTATCGCTTCCGGGACAGCCGGAGCGGTAAATACGACATAGCCTTTGGAACTCAAGTTCCTTTGCAATACTTCCAGGGTGTTCAAGGCGTCATCGACTATTAATATGCGTTCGCCCTTGTTGTTATCTTTCATCAGTAAAACAGCCTCACTTATCTTTAGCTGAAAACCGGAAATTGAATCTGGAATTTGGCTCCTTGGCCGGCGACACTATCGACATTGATCGCGCCGTTATGCGATGCCACGATTCCATGGACAACCGCCAGACCCAATCCGGTGCCTTCGTTGATATCTTTAGTAGTGAAAAATGGATTAAAAATTTTCTTCATGTTCTCCGGGGCGATTCCATAACCCGTATCTTCTACGATTAAAAATACCTGCTCGCTATTGGAATCGGTTTTTATTAGCAGTCTACCGCCTTCCGGCATGGCCTGAATGGAATTAACTACGAGATTGATTAAAACCTGGTTCAACTGGGATGGATCGCCGTTTATTTCCGGGATATTCGGTTTAAGCGACCGCACCAGTTCGATACCCGCTCTGGCGCATCTGGCCTCGAAAAAATACAAACCATCTTCGACTACCTGGTTCAAATTAATATGAGCACTTCTGGATGGCATCTGACGGGAAAATATCATCAGCTTTTTTATAACTTCACGGGCATGTAATGAAGCGCTGATTATCTTATTGATATCATCATTTACCTGGCCGGAAAGATCGGTAGTCTTATTGATTAACTGCGCGAACCCGAGTATGCTGGCCAGCGGTTCATTCAACTCGTGAGCGACACCCGCGGCAACCTGGCCAATTGTTGCCAGCCGATCGGCGTGCCTTAGTTGATCTTGAAGTTTTAATCTTTCTTCGTCCGTCTCTTTTCGTTCGATAATAAGCCCGATTTGTCTGGTTATAACATCAATTAATTTTCTCTCTTCTTTGAGAAACGGCCCTTCGTCGAGCTCGGGCATCTTTTCCAAATAAACAATTTCTATTGATCCTCTTATCTTATCTTTTATGGCGATATTTGAAACCTGCTTCTGGCTGGAATATTTAAATCCGGGAGTAGAATAAGAATAACCATCCAGGCTGATCATGGCGGCAGTAATATCGGGATATTGCCAGGCCTGCGGTAAGAGATTGGCTATAGATTGTAATATTTCTTTTATTGTAAGGTCGCGACGTCTGATCTTGGCGATACTATACATACAGGAAAGCTCCTTCACTCGTTCCTGTAAAGCCGCTTGCGATCTTTGATTGGTTAAAGCGATAGCCAGTGTTTGTGTTATTCCCTCAAAAAGTTCTATGAAAGGTATATCGAAATAATCCGTCCGCAAGCTCGACATCTCCAATAATCCCATATTATTATCGCCGTATGCAATAGGGATTAGAACCAATGACTTGCGAAGGCTGGCTGCCCCGGAATCATAATATCTACTCATATCATTCTGTTCGGGTAACAAAGCCATGTATTTTTCAAGATCTCCTGTCCAGAAACTACCTTGTGATGTGAAATTCGGATTAGCCGGGTCAAACCTTCCACGAATAACATCTAGTCGAATGCTATCTAATATTGAATTACTTTGAAAGTGGGGAGCAGCTGTCATGTTTTTATCTTTGTCCGAAAGTAATACTTCATATTGAAATGAAGACCGAGATTGCCCGTTAATCATACAATGAATGTATTTATTATTTTCGTTTAGCCATAATTCCAAAACATTACATCGGGCAAAATCCGCCAATAACATAGCCACTTCTCGCAGAAAAACAACCCTGGGAATGCCCTGGTTTGCGAATTCCAGAATTTGATGCGTCAAGCTTTTTATTTCTTCAATCAAAACCGGGCAAGCATTACCTGGATTATTATGTCTGAGATCCTTGTTCGTCAACCCTTCCTCATTTCAAAATTCTCTGTTTAAATTACTCAAGCCAGCTTTGAATGTCAATATCATGTACATACAAAAGCCTCTATGGCACAGAACTATTGATTCTCAGATACCAAATAGAGCCAGGTTAGTCAGTCTTAAATATCTATCTTTCTAACATTTTTCTAACAGAATCAGCCAAAACAGTAGGAATTAAGAGAAAACACTAGCCAAAAGGCTCAAGCTAAGTGATTGCTGTTATTGGCTGTTAGTGTCTGGTATGTCCTACTGCTTGGATTAATGTACAGGCTCATAACCCGAAGATCAAGCCTTTGGTATAACAAAATCTCGGTAATCTTGAGCCCGCGTCAACAGTACGACAACAGCCGGTGATATATTTATGATGTTAAAAACGGTCACGATTTGGTCACGGTATACCGTAAATCGTTGGTAGATATGATGGGATTACAGGTTCGATTCCTGTCCCTTCCGCTTTATTTATGTATAATTTTGCCAATTGAACGACATTACATGACAGCCAATATAGCGGTTAACAGGCAAACTCTTTATGCCTTTTAGGCTTATCCATAATTGAATTTGGCCTTGACACTTTGCCGGACAATATTATATTTCAGCCAGGTGATATATCAGTGAAAATAGTAGTAACTTCAAAACTGAAATTATTGTCAGGTGACATTTGTTTGATGTAGTTGGCAAAGCCAGAATATTATTTCTGGTTGTCTCAATATTCGTAATTAGCGGTATTAATGCCGCTTATGGCCAAACCGGGACTGTCTGGGTTTGGTATGGCACGCCCGGCGATACGGCAATTAACGCCAGTCTAAATGACACACTTTATATCGATGTTTACGTCAAAACCTCCGATGACGCCTATGTAGAAAATATACATCTGGTTATGGGGTATAACGACCAATATATCGATACCTCAATTACGGTATCTGAGGGGAGTTTTTATTGGCCTGTAACTGTTTGGAGCGATTCTGGTGTAGCCTTTTTCAACCCACCGCAAGGTTCACCTCCAAATGAACCAGGTTGGTCCAGCCAAACATTTATTGGATGGGCGCGAATTAGTTCTCAAACTATTCCGCTTTTGCATGCAGGAATTCCACTGAAAGTCTTAACGATGGCGGTAATTACAGCCAATGATTCTAATTTATCAGGCCAGATCGTGAATGCCTTAGGCCCCGGTTCAGACGACCTTCAAGGGCCATCCAATGCCGGTGACGAATCAGGCGCGATTGCCTACGATGTTATCGAATCCTTCAGCCCGATACATTTCATCCAGGATGTTGGCCGGGTTAGCGGAACCGTGATAAATAATGATGCCGACCCAATCGAGGGCGCTATCGTAACCGCATCAGGCAGCGCCATTACTGATACAACAGATACAGATGGCGTCTATGAGATGGAATTGGGCGTCGGTAATTACGATCTCACTTTTTCTCATCCCGGTTATTATGATACAACAATCACTGGTGTAAATATTAACTTGGATAGCACAACCGTTCAAAATGTAATAATGAATCCGATACCGGGGGGCTATATCAACGGCACAGTCAGCGATACTTTAGGCAATCCGATTGAAGGGGTTATCGTATCTGATCTGGCCGGTATTAATAGTGAGACCACCGATGGACAGGGTTATTATAATTTAAGCTTACCAGAGGGAACTTACAGCATCTCGTTTTCACATGACAATTACCGGGATACAACGGTAGCTGACATTACCATCACTATTGGAAATACCGTTGAATTGGATATGATCATGATGCCGGGGATTGATAATCCGAATAACACACCTAATATTATCGATGTTCATCAGAACTATCCTAATCCTTTCAATCAGGGCACTACAATTGAATTCGAACTCCAACGGTCGGCCGTTGTGACCGTGGAGATATTCGATATCTTAGGTCGAAAAGTGGCGACGGTCGGCTCTTTTTCCGGGCAAGCGGGGCTGAATCATATAAGATGGAATTCCAGCGGAAATGCCTCTGGCATATATTTTTGCCGGGTGCGCAGCTCCAATTCGGATGATACCCGGGCCATGCTTTTAATCAAGTAGTTTTCGAAAAACTTTTTCTGACCTATTACTAATTTCAATAATTCCGACGCGCTTTTATAAAATAAATTGACCCATAAATGGATTTTAATTAGATTTACTTATTACTGAAATCGGGCTTTTATTAATATAAGCGAGGTGAGCCATGAAGCCTATTGAGATGATAGTAGATCGGCAGATCAAACGCTGGGAACTCGAACACCGGACTGCCCAGACAGCCAAAGAGGAACCGCTCAAACCCGGGCCGATTATCACTATTTCCCGTCAGCGCGGTTCAGGCGGATCATTGGTGGCGACTAAATTGGCTGAGTTAACCGGATTTAGTCATATCAACCGCGAAATAATCGACCAGATAAGTCTTGAGATCGGCACCCAGAAACGGCTTATCGAATCGCTGGACGAATCGGTGCAGTCAAATTTCCAATTATGGGTCGATGGCATAATTCATGGTAGAATAATTGACGCTTCAGATTATATGCAAAGCCTGGTAAAAATTATCGGCGTTGTGTCTCATCACGGGAAAGCTATCCTTGTCGGTCGAGGGGCTAATTTTATCGCCAGAAGTGAGAATGCGTTTCATGTCAGAATCGTCGCCGACTACAAATTTCGCGTAAATTCGCTGGTTGATCGGCGCGGGCTGACATCGGAAGAGGCTGAACAGGAAATAAATGAAAACGACCGACAACGCAAAAAATTCATAAAAAACCATTTTGGCAGAGATATAGATGATCCGACCGCCTACGATATGATTATTAACAGCACATTTCTGAAAATTGACAAAATAGCCGGTATGATTCTTAACGCCTATCCGCAAAAAATAAATGATTGATTAGGTTTTAAAAACACGAGCAATTATTTCGAGCTAATTGTTTTTATACTCACTGTGGATGTAAAAAAGGGTTCGGCAATATAACCGAACCCTTAAAATTCGCAATCAGCTTCTGTCCGTCTGACAGCTATTTTAAACCTGGTTTAAGACTAATTCGAACGTCTCAAATATGATTTTACCCGCACTCTTTTACCGTTAGACATGGTGCGAGTATAACCTTTCACGCGAATTCTCTTTACCGGCCTCTTGCTGGGCATTTAACCACCTCCAGATTTGGGAGATAACATCCTTGACTTGTCGTTTACATTATTTATATCGGACAAATCGCTATCGTTCTTAGCTGACACCGGGCATTTTTATTCAAATAAAAACAATCAAAAACGCCGGAAGATTTCTCGATTCGTGCCCGGCCGGGTGGTTAAAGGTTCTATTAAAGTCGAACCATGAAGTTGTTTTATTGTTTATTTTTCAGAAAATCGCGAAACGAGACGGTCCTATTTTTAGTTATTATCACAATGATAGATATCAGACCAAATGAACTGAGGAGAATATTATGAAGGTTTCAGATTTGCTTAGAGCAAAAGGTCCCGCGGTTAAAACGGCATTAGCGGACAACTCGATGCGGCACGTCCTGAGAAACATGACGGAAAACAAAGTGGGTTCTCTGGTTGTCGTCAATAAAGAAAACCGCCCGATAGGCATTATTACCGAAAGAGATATAATCAAACTGATCAATGATCATGATTGCCGAGATTGGCAGGATAAATCTGTCAACGAGTACATGACCAGGGACATCATGATTGGTTTTCCCGATGATGATGTCGAATATATCATGGCTCTGATGACCGAGAACAGGTTCCGGCATGTGCCGATCATGGCCGAGGGGAAGCTGGCCGGACTGATTTCAATCGGCGATATCGTCAAATCGCTGCTTAAAGACATTAAAGCCGAAAACCGCCATCTTTCCGACTATATTGGCGGGAAATATCCGGCCTGATTTGCCGGGGTTGGTAATAATTTTTGTTTTGAATAAAAGGTTCAGCCGGTTCGTAGCCTAAAAGGCGTGAACCGGCTATTTCTGGGAGTAAGCTGGTGTCAGGTCACGGGCTTTGCCCTACGACCTGACACAACCGGCAAGTTTTTTTGTTGACGGTTTATAATCTCTGTATTGAAATTCGCCATTATTACTCCTATAATCATTTATAAAGTTACGGAGGCATTATGCTCAATTTTGAATTCACTTTACCTACGAAAATAATTTTCGGTTCGGGCGAAATTTCGAAGCTTGGCAAGGAAGTTATTAAAATTGGCCAAAAGCCGCTGTTAGTCACCGGTAAAACAGCCATGCGCAAAACCGGTATTCTCGATAAAGTTCTTAATATTTTAAATCAGGTCAAAATCGAACCTGTCTTGTTCGAAGAGATCGAACCCAATCCCCGCAGCGCGACAATCGATAAAGCGGGTAAAATCGCTCGCGACCGACAATGCGATATGGTGATTGGTCTGGGCGGAGGTTCATCGATGGACGCGGCCAAAGCAATCGCCGCCGTGACGCTATCGAAACGGCCGGTCTGGGATCATATTTATTCCGGGCCGGATGAGGCACATATCCCTGTCCGCAAGGCGCTGCCGATTATTTGCGTGCCGACTGTCGCGGCCACCGGCAGCGAGGCCGACAGAGGCGGCGTTATTACCAATGCCGAAACTAACGAAAAAGCCGGCATCTTTGGCCAGCCGCTGTTTCCCACTGTCTCAATTGTCGATCCTGAGCTATCTATCTCCTGCCCCAGGGACTATACGATTGATGGAGGAATTGATATAATTTCGCATGTGATCGAAAGCTATTTTACCGGCACGTCGAAAGCATTCCTTCAGGATAGAATGGCCGAATCGATAATCAGGACCGTGATGTATTACCTTCCGATTGTGGTGAGAAATCCGGAGCATCTGGAAGGCCGCAGTCATCTGTCCTGGTGTTCGACAGTGGCGTTATCGGGTTTTATAAATTCCGGGCGCGGCGGCAATTTTCCGCTTCACGCCTTAGAACACGCGGTTTCCGGCCACTATGATATTTCTCACGGTCGCGGCCTGGCCCTGCTTCTGCCGGCGCTTATGGAATACACTATGCCGGCTCGGCCCGAGAAATTCGTTGAGATGGGCATTAACATATTTGGAATACAATTCGCCACCGAATCGGTGGAAAGCGCCGCCAGCCAAAGTATCGATGCCATGAAGGGATTTTTATCATCTGTCGATAGATATCTGCATTTCACCGATCTGGGAATAGGCAATGAGAAATTTGAGCGGATGGCTGATGATACAATCAAGCTATATGGTCAGGGCAAAAGATATTTAGAGAACCCGCGGCCGATAGATAAGGCCGGGATATTGGAGATATTCCAGAACACTTTGTAAAAAAACGATTAAAATAATTTCGCGCTAAATCCTGTATTTTAATAAACGACAATATTTTACGGCCTTGTTAACGTCGCTTTCGCGGTAATATTTTAAAACAAACCTAACCTTGACAATCGGCCGGCACTATCAGTCGGAAAGCGGCTACGATGGCTGTTCTTGATGCTGGTTTTCGCTGCGCGCGTATTTCTTGATAACCGATTTCAGTTCTGATAAATCCGGTGATTTAACCACATATTCATCGGCGATCCAGGTTGAGAAATTGTTTTTGTAGGTCGAATAAGCGGTATTGAGAACCACTGGCAAGTTTAAATCATAATTCTTGATTTGCTCCAGAACCTCAAGTCCTTCAACATCAGTTAGACGAATATCAAGAACCACTATACCCGGCTTGTTGGTTTTGATACTGTCGAGCACCTGTTTTCCTTTGGCCACCGGCACGACTGTATAGCCCTCATCTTCCAGCTCACTTTTATATAATTCCAGAAGATTCTTTTCATCTTCCACGACCATTACTTTAAACATAACTACCTCCTGTAGATTTTTTATACCCCACCTCTATCGAAATTACATTGATTTCGGGCTGTGTCATGTAGCCGGCAAACGAATGGAAAAAACCGATCCCTTGCCCGGGGTAGAGTTGATAACGATATTTCCCCCATGGTCATCGATAATCTTTTTTGAGACCGGTAAACCGAGTCCCGTTCCTCGATTTTTTGTTGTATAGAACAGGTTAAATAAATTGTCAAGATCATTTTTATCAATTCCTTCGCCGGTATCGGAAATTTCAAGGACAACGTATTCACTTTGCCTGGATGTTTTTACCTTGAGTTTGCCGCCTCCATTCATCGCGTCGACAGCGTTATCGATTAAATTCAGAATTACCTGTTTTAGCTTTTCAGGGTCTGCTTTTATCCTTAAATCTTTTTGTCCGAAGTTTTGTTCCGTCTTTATTCCCGAAGCCGCTAATTTTCTTTCCAGGTGATTTAATGATTGCTGAATTATATTATTCACATCGCATTCTTTGATATTAAGCTTGGAAATTCGAGAATATTCAAGTATTTCCGATGTTATATTCGTCAGCCGGTCGACTTCCTCGATGATAATTTCCACCATTCTGGGATCGAATTTATCCGTGCCATATGTCTTTAAAATTCTTCTGGCATATCCGCCAATCGCTACCAAAGGTATCCTGAATTCATGAGCGGTCTTGCTGGCCAGGGTGCCGATATCCGCCAACCTTTCATGCTGCATCAGGTAAGCCTGGTTGGATTTGATTAATTCGTTCATTCTTTCCAGTTCATGTATCTGGGCGCGAAGCTTTTCTTGAAGTATGGCGTTATTCAAGCCGGGTGCACAGGCGTTGGCCAGGGATTTTAAAGCCTCAATCGATTCGAGGGTTATCTCCTTGCCGGTTATAGCGTTATCGGCCATGATCAAACCCATGGTCTTGCCTTCAGAGACGAGCGGGACGATAGCGATTTGATTAGCCATCGGCCACCAGGAAAAATCATGTTGGCTGTATGTATTGCTTTTGACATTGATAATTGTTTCTTTGGCCGTTTTAATTACATGAATAAGGGGGTTATTCTCATCTTTTATTGCCATCTTTATATCAGAAATCGCGGTTTCCATTGAACAAGGTATAAATTCATCCTCGATAAGGATTTCCTCCAATAGACGATCTATTGGGATTTTGGAAATCTCGGACCAGATTCTGGTGGCCTCTTCAACATTATGGGGTCCGATAGCGCACTTGGCATCAAGCATATTGGTTTTTTCATTTACCAAAAAAATACCGGCGCGGTTAAAACGGTAAGCATCTCCCGATGTGACACCGGTTAAGATAATTCGCAGGCTCTTTTCCAGCTTGTCGCTTCGAGCCAGAGTGTCGGTTATGTTGTTAAGAAGGCTGAGCTGTTCCAGGCTTTCCTGGAGCCGGTCGGCGATTTGTTGAAGGTTTTGTTTCTTGATCGCCAATTGTTCCATAAGCTTAACTATGGTCATGGCAATCGTTTTATCGGCCTCGCGCCGGCCGAAACCTCTATACGTTACATTTTTAAAATGTTCGCATTCATAACAAAGAGCTATTTCATCCTGGATATTCATAACTTGGTTTTTACCCTCAATATCCAACCCCGGATTAGTAAAAACCGAGATCCAACACAGCTTATCCTTGAAATCAGGATGCTTGCATTGATTTTTAATATCCATAAAATACCTCTGGCTCAACTATAAATCTAATATACGCGCTAAATACCGGATTTGTCAACTTATTTC
>CAZFSN010000055.1:0-15480 GCA_964521815.1 uncultured Ignavibacteria bacterium
AAAGTAAAGCTGAAGATGATTTAAGGCAGGTAAGCGGGCAATTATATGATTTGGTTTTTAGGCCGCTGGTTTCTTTTTCAGAATCGCTATCGGAAATCTTTATCTCCGCCGACGGTCTTTTAAACCTTCTGCCTTTTGATATTTTGCCCTGTCCCGATGGCGGGTATGTTGTCGAAAAATACACGCTAAGCTATTTATCATCGGGCCGTGATTTACTAAAATTTAGGTCAGGGCCAAAAGCAAGTAATTTAGCGGTCATATTAGCGGATCCCAATTTTGATTTAGGTTGCGTAAAAGACGGCAAGGGAAACGCCGGGAACCAAACGGAAATTTACGCGGGCGAAAGCAATCCGTTTGATCCCCTTAGGGGATTGACCGAGTGTCTTACGGGCAGATTCGACCCGCTTCCATTTACTCGCGAGGAGGCTTTGTTCATAGCAAGCACATTCGATAATATGACCGATTTCGACGTTAAGACATTTTACGGCGATGACGCGCTGGAAGAAAATCTAAAAGCTTTAACCGACGCGCCCCGAATTCTTCATCTGGCGACTCACGGATTTTTCTGTGAAGATATTAACCGGGCCGACAGGAAATTTATTGAAAATCCGCTTTTGCGTTCGGGAATCGTTCTGGCCGGGGCGAATCGTTTGATTACAAATACCAAAGACGTCGATTTGACTAAAGAGGACGGCATTTTGACAGCTTTTGAAGTGTCAGGCCTGAACCTTTTAGGAACTGAATTGGTAACTCTTTCCGCTTGCGAAACGGGTATTGGCGAGATAAAAAGCGGCGAGGGCGTGTTTGGCTTAAGAAGGGCTTTTCAACATGCCGGCGCCGAGACTATTTTGATGAGTCTCTGGAAAATTCAGGAAAAACAGACCTCAGAATTGATGGAAGGCTATTATTCCGGTTGGCTTGATGGAAGCACCAAGCGCGATGCTTTGCGCCGGGCGATCTTGAATATAATACAAAAAAGGCGCGATCAATATCAGGCGGCCCATCCTGTTTATTGGGGAGCTTTTGTTCTGGTTGGAAATCCATATTAAAGAAATTTAGGCAAGCAGTCATAACACGTGTGTTTTTTATAATAATTTAATTTTTTTATATTGATTTAAACTTGCATATTTGATTTTTATTATATTTATTGATTTCCATTAGATAATTAATAAATAGAGGGACGAATTATGGTGATAATTCCCAAGAAAGTGTTTTTAACCAAAGGCGTCGGCGTAGATAAAGAAAAGCTGTCATCTTTTGAGTTGGCGCTGAGGTCGGCCGGCATTGCCGGAGTAAACCTGGTTCATGTATCGTCGATTTTCCCGCCCTACTGCAAACTCGTTTCCAAGAAATCCGGGTTAAAAGAACTCTTTCCGGGGCAAATAGTTTTCGCTGTCATGAGCCGCAATGAAACAAATGAACCCAACCGCATAGTTTCGGCCTCGGTTGGTCTGGCGATACCGAATGACAGATCCCAGTACGGTTATCTCTCTGAACATGCCGCGTTCGGGCAAACCGAGCGAATCAGCGGCGATTACGCCGAGGATTTGGCCGCCGGTATGTTGGCCTCGACTCTGGGTATCGAATTTGACGTCGACAAATCTTATGACGAGAAAAAGGAAATTTACAAAATATCGGGTAAAATCGTCAGAACGATGAATGTCACCCAATCGGCCAGAGCAGATAAAAACGGTTTATGGACAACCGTTGTGGCGGCGGCTATTTTCCTGTCCGATTAAAGTTGATACGAGTTGGCTTTTCCCATTAGCCCCCTTAATGCTTCAATGAATAAAGGGCGATGGAAAAGAGATAAATTTATAGCCGATTCCCGGATGGAGATATAAAAAACTTCTATCATGGAACATTTAAAATATCCGAAACAATACATAATGGCTGATAATATTTATCGACTATTCATAGGGGATTAAGATGTTGAACCCGAATGTTTATGGCGATTTTGCCAGCTACTATGATCTGCTGGGCTGGAGCAATTTTGCCCGGTTCAGCGCCGAACGTTTAAAAAATTTCGTTGCTTTTCGCGGGCGGGGTGATGAAACCGTCCTTGATTTGGCCTGTGGCACCGGCGAACTTGAATATATCCTGAGACGAACGAAACTTCAGTTTACCGGCGCCGACCTGTCCTGGAAAATGCTTTCTCAGGCTCGACGTAAGAATAAGGGCGCGAAATTTCATCACGGCGATATGGCCAATGTCCGATTGAATAAAAAATTCGATCTGGTAGTCTGTTTCTTCGATAGTATCAATCATCTAAGCGGCATCTCCGCGATTAAAAAAGCGTTCAAAACAGCCAGAATGCACTTAAAACAGGGCGGCTTTTTTATTTTCGATATGCTTTCGCCGGAGGGCCTGGAAAGATGGGAGGCTATCGATATTCGTAAGCAGGCAAATTATTACGTAACTATAAACGGACATTATTATCCGGAAAAAATTAGGGCCGAGGTCACAATCGAAGGATTCGTCAAATTCGGCGATAATTCGTATAAACGATTTTTTCAACAGGTTAAGGAATGTTCTTTTCCTCTGGATATAATCGCGGAGGCTTTAACTGTGGCCGGTTTTAATGATATATCATTGACTTCTTTTAACCCGGATGAGCCAATAGAGGCAGCCTCGCGCTGGTTTTTTGTGGTAAGCTGATATGTACGACAATGTCCCCTACAATTTTTTGGCCTTGCCGGATAGGCTTTCCTTATATAAAACAGCCAAAGCGGTTATTTTGCCTATTCCCTACGATTCAACATTGTCTTTCGAAACCGGCTCTCGTTTGGGGCCTCAAGCGATTATAAGCGCCAGCCGTCAGGTTGAAACCTACGATGATACTCTTGGCCTCGATCCCTCGGAGATCGGGATTGCCACCTTACCCGAAATGGCGCAAGTCGTATCAGGGCCGGAGGATATGCACAAAGCTATTTACGCGGCCTGCCTCGATTTACTTAATGATAGCAAATTCGTAATGGCTTTGGGGGGCGAACATTCGATTACCGCCGGCCTGGTGAAGGCTCACAAGCAAAAATACCCCGATTTGTCGGTACTTCAAATAGATGCTCATGCCGACTTGCGCGATTCTTATCAGGGAAGTAAATACTCCCATGCCTGTGTTATGGCGAGGGTCGCGGAGATGGCGCCCTTTTTAGCTATCGGTATCCGGAGTTTTTGCGGCTGCGAAAATGAAGCAAAATATAATTGCAATATTGTCAGACCGTTTCAATTTAGAAATAATCCGGGAATTATCGAAAAAAGTATAGCCAAACTAAGTGAAAATGTTTATATCACCATTGACCTTGACGGCCTCGACCCATCGGTGATGCCGGCTGTAGGGACGCCGGAGCCCGGCGGTCTAAGCTGGGATGAGGTGATGAATATTATAGATTTGCTGGCATCGCAAAAGAAAATAGTCGGCGCCGATGTTGTCGAATTATCGCCCAGACCGGGTTTGACTTATGCCGATTTCACGGCGGCCAAAATGGCCTACAGGGTCATTGCAAGAAGCTTTTTCAAGGGATAGAAGATGGATTGGTGGGAGAAATATTTCGACGATAACTATCTGA
Organism: uncultured Ignavibacteria bacterium; assembly: GCA_964521815.1. GTDB lineage: Bacteria > Zixibacteria > MSB-5A5 > UBA10806 > 4484-95 > JAAEQD01. The sequence goes on from CAZFSN010000055.1 coordinate 3,570, forward strand.
AGCTTTATTCGTACACCGAAAACAGCGCTCCTACGGAAGTTGAGAGCGTTCTCAGGATGCTTAATCTCAAACCCCCGGCGAAAATCCTGGATTTGTGCTGCGGTTTCGGGCGCCATTCGCTGGTGCTCGCTCGAAACGGATTCGAGGTGACCGGCCTTGATCTATCGGAAAGGTTTTTGGCTCAGGCGCGCCGGAAAGCGGACGAGTCTGGTATAAAAATCACTCTCGAACAAAGAGATATGCGCGAAATCCAGCATGAAAACGAATTCGACGCGGTAATTAATTTGTTTACAGCGTTCGGTTTTTTTCATACCGAGGCGGAAGACATAAAAGTCCTAAAAGGCGTGGCTAAAGCTTTGAAGCCTGACGGGCAGTTTATAATCGATTCAATCAATAGGGATTATGTTATTCATTCGGGGCAATGGCAAAGATGGAATATTGAAAATGGCACGGCTATTCTCGAGGAACGTTTTTTTGATTTTTTCAAATCCCGACTCGAGATTATCCATCATCTGGTGAACCACAAAACTCAGGATCGTAAGCTGGAATCCTCATTTCGACTTTACACTTTAAGAGAAATGCTGGCGATGTTTGCCAAAATCGGCCTGGTTTTAACCGATGTCTACGGTGATTTTGACGGTTCGCAGTATTCGGCTAAATCGCCGCGAATGATTTTGGTGGCACGAAGACAGGATTGAAGAGAAGAAAAATAATTTGATGACACCCGCGCCAAAATGGTAGGCGGGGTTTTCGTGTTTATGTTTTTACAGAAACTTTTAAAAGATATTGAAACGACTGAAGCCGTTCGTCAATTCGACAAAAGTCTTGATGACGGCGGTACTGCCATCAATTTAACCGGGCTGACCGGTTCGGCCAGGGCGATGATGATCGCTTACGCGGCTAAAACAACTCTCAGACCGGTTTTAGTTATCACGCCGGAAAGCGAAGATGCCGACAGCTTATATGATGATTTAAAGGCCTTTCTGGGCGAGGGCGCGGTCTATCTGTTTCCATCTTGGGGCATTGCGCCATATGAAATCAGGGCTCCGCATACCGAATTGATCGGCCAACGTTTGCTGACTTTGTATAATCTCAATCTCGCCCAATCCCCTGATTTCGATAAGCCGATGGTCATAGTCGCCCCGGCGAAAGCGATAGCCGAGCCGACTATAAACGGCCAGGTATTATTGGAAAACAGCTTAAACCTTGAACAAGGCCTGCAAATTGAGCATAGTCAATTAATCGGGTTGTTGGCAAAACTTGATTATAAGCGCGTTCCCATGACCGAGATGCTGGGAGAGTATTCTGTCAGGGGCGGACTTGTCGATATGTTTACACCCAATGATGATGATCCGGTCAGAATCGAATTTTTCGGCGATGAAATCGATTCTATCAGGCATTTCTCGGTACTGACCCAGAGATCGACAAGTCAAATAGGCTCGACTTTTATTTTACCTCGCCGTGAACTTATTTTCGATTATTCGGCAATCGATATTTTCATGGAATGCCTGGATGAAGCCCGGGCGCAAGCCCTGCATGTCGCTTTTGGCGATAACGGTGATTATGACGGACTTGAATTTATCTGGCCAGGCCTGGATTTGGAAATGGTCAGCCTGTTCGACCATCTTCCCGAAAATGCTATAATATTCACCAATGATATCAGGGCATGCCGAAGCGAGATCGATAATATTTTCGATATGGCACATGAAAGATTTAAAGCGAATGTCGATATCCCGATTGCTCCACCGGAAAAAATCTATCTGACGGCGGAAAAATTAGATCAATGGCTGGGAAAATTTAGGCGGATCGATTTGAACGGGGCTTTGCCGGAAGATTCATCGGAGATAGTTTTTCGGACCCTGCCGCAGGAATTTTTAAGCCCGAATATCAACTACATGAAAAATCGTTTAGCCGAATTGCATCGTGAAGGCTATCAGCTGAATATTCTGTGCGAGGGCCCCGGCCAGAAAGAGCGGATCGCGGAAATTTTAGAGGACGTCGGAATACCAATCGATTTGCACGTAGCCAGGTTGTCCTCGGGATTCGCCGTTAAAGATTTGCGAAGTTGGATTTTGGTCGATCATCAGATGTTCGCCCGCCATAAGAAAAGACGGACATTCCGGCGGTTTCGCGAGGGCGTCGCCTTGTCATCATATACAAATCTGAATCCGGGCGATTTCGCTGTGCATATCGATTACGGAATCGGCATGTTTAAGGGTTTGGAGACACTCGTAGTCGACGGCCGCAAGCGGGATTGCCTGTCCTTGTTATATCTGGGCGATGATAAGCTGTATGTGCCGGTGGAGGAATTCAACCGGGTGCAGAAGTACGCCGGCAAAGAGGGCGCCCCCCGCCTGTCAAAACTCGGCAGCGGTACCTGGGAAAGGACCAAAGCTAAAACCAAACGGGCGCTCATGGAGATGGCCGGCGAATTGGTGGCGCTTTATGCCGAAAGGCAAACGTTCCCCGGGTTCGCGTTTAAACCTGATTCGGACTGGATACGTCAGCTTGAAGCCTCATTTGAATACCAGGAAACGCCCGATCAGCTTAAGGGCATGGATGATATCAAAGCCGATATGGAAAAGGACGTGCCGATGGACAGGCTCGTGTGCGGCGATGTCGGCTATGGCAAGACCGAACTGGCCATACGAGCGGCTTTGAAAGCCGTCGATTCGGGCAAGCAGGTGGCGGTTTTGGCGCCGACGACTATTCTGGCCACCCAGCATCTGGCCACGTTCTCCGAACGTCTGGCGGCTTTTCCGGTCAAAATCGAAATGATGTCCCGGTTCCGTACCCCCAAACAGGTCAAGGATATCAAGCAGGGATTGATCGATGGTACAATAGATATAGTGATCGGGACACATAAACTTTTACAGAAAGATATCGATTTTAAAGATCTCGGCTTATTGGTTGTCGATGAAGAACAGCGGTTTGGAGTAGCTCAAAAAGAGAAAATCAAGAAATTGAGATCGCAAATAGATGTCCTGACTCTTACCGCCACCCCGATACCGCGAACTTTAAACCTGTCGTTGGCCGAGGCGCGCGACATGTCAATAATCAACACTCCACCGAAAGAACGATTGCCGATTACCACTGAAGTTGCCCTTTTCTCCGACCGAATTATCGCCGACGCCGTCAACCGGGAACTTGATCGCGGCGGCCAGGTGTTTATAGTCCACAACCGTGTTCAATCGATATGGGCTTTTTATCGCTATTTGAAAAACCTGCTGCCGCTGGTCAATATCGGTGTCGGTCACGGACAGATGTCGGAACGTGAACTCGAAAAAGTGATGAAGAATTTTCTGGACAGAAAATATCAAGTTTTACTGTCTACGACGATTATCGAATCCGGTCTGGATATTCCATCGGTCAACACGATAATAATCAATCGGGCCGACAAGCTTGGTCTGGCCCAGCTTTATCAACTTCGCGGCCGGGTCGGCCGGTCGCATTACCGGGCATACGCTTATTTATTGATCCCGCCGCTAAAACTGTTGACTCGCGAGGCCAGAAAAAGATTGAAGGCGATCGAGGAATTTACGGAATTAGGTTCCGGTTTCCATCTGGCTATGAGGGATTTAGAGATCAGAGGAGCCGGCAATCTTCTGGGCGCCCAGCAGCATGGTTTTATCGAGGAGGTCGGATTCGAATTATATATCAAACTTCTCGAGGAAGCGGTGGCTCAGCTAAAAGGCAAGACATCCGAGGAACATTTCGCCGAGATAAAAACCACCACCGATCTGGACTTGTTTTTACCGGAAAATTACGTTGCCGACAGCAATCAGCGGGTGGATGTTTATAGGCGTTTGAGCGGCGCGGATAGTTTTGATGTTATCGATGATTTGATGCTTGAATTAAACGACCGTTTTGGCCCGCCGCCCGAGGCGGCCGTCAATTTGGCCTCGCTGGCGGCAATCAGATTACTGGGTAAAAAGATAGGTCTGGTTGCCCTGCAATTGAAAAAAAATGTACTTACGCTTGAATTACGTGATGGCGGCGCTATCGGCCGTAAGAGAATAGAGCGATGGGTTTCCGGCATCCCGGAAAAACTGGAATTTAAATATGGCCGAAACTTTATTATCCAGATAAGCTTAAAAGATGATAATGACAGGGCTGAATCGGTTAAAAATATATTGCAGAAAATGCAGGAATAAGTATTATTATAGCTGTATGAAATTTAATCGGAAGCCGAAGGAGTAAAAGCTCATGAAAAAAATGTTGTTTGGTTTGTTATTAGTAATATTCGCGGCCGGTTGTTCGTCAAAACCCGAGATGGACAACAGGGTGGTAGCCAGGGTCGGCGATATCAATGTCACTGTTTTCGATATGGATTATAATCTGATTCGGTTCAATTACAAGGATCCTGATGATGAATGGTTTAAAAAGGAAGATTTCATCAAACAACATGTGGATAAATTATTGATAGCCGATGCCGGAGTGAAAATTGGATTGCGGGATTCGGTTGAGGTGGATTCTTCTCAGATAGTCAGGATACTATATGAACTTGTTTATAAAAAAGAGATTACTGACAAGCTAAATATCAATGAAAAAGATGTGCGCCGCTTTTGGGAAAAATACGGCGGCGAAATACATCTGGCGCAAATCGTCGTCAGCTCAAAATCATTGGCCGATAGTTTATCGAAGGTCCTTCAATCGGAACCCGGAAAATTTAATGAATTCGTGACCCAATTTTCGGAAGAGGCAATTACCCGCGAACGGGGCGGCGATCTTGGCTGGCTTCGGGTTACGGATACGCCCGATGAACTCAGGGAAACCGCTTTCAGCCTCAAGCCCGGCCAGATTTCATCAGCCGTCAAATCGCCATTTGGCTGGCACGTGTTGATGCTGCTTGATAAGAGAAAACATAGTGACGAGGATTACGAAACCGAAAAGGGCAATTACCGGGTAACTTATTCTATTTATAAAAGAGATGAATTACAGCAAGCGCTCGTGAAATCCCTTGAAAAACGCTTTCATTATGAAGTATTTGAAGATTCCATTCGCGTACTGGCCGACAAGGCTTTGAAAGCAAGAGAAGCTGCCGGCGGGTCTAATCAAGCCCTAAGCTCATTTATAAAAGCGGAAGATTTGACTCCTGAAGAATCGAAAATGGTTATCGCGCGGGCTGATAATTACCAATACACGGGCTCTGAGTTTATCAGAGAAATGAATAGATTTTTAGGTAGAGATGGAGTTAATTTCGACAACATAGAAGTAGCCCGAAAAACATTATCATATTTGTTGGCATACAGGCTTATGTATTTGTACGGCAAAGAATCCGGGTTGGAGAATACGCCCGAATTTAAGCGAAGGTATGAAGAAACCGTTCTTGGTTTGATTTATAATAAAATGCAAAGAGACCATATTCTGGACACGGTCACGGTGACCGATGAGGATCTCAAAGAAGGATATAAAACCAGGCTGTTTAAGTATGAGGTACCCGAACAAATTAAGGTTGCCGAGATTTTATCGGAAACGGAAGCCGAAGCCGATTAAATTTCGCGTCAACTTAAAAATGGAGTTCCTTTTTCCCGCCTCGTGGAAAAAACCGTAAGACCCGGATTTGCCGCTACCGGGGGCAACCTGGGTTATTGTTCTACAAAACGGTTTCCGGTGGTTTATGAAGCCGTTAAAGGCAAGAAAAAGGGATCATACTCCGAACCGACCGCTTACGAGGGTAAATGGGCGGTGTTTATGGTTACCGGCTACAAGCCGGCATATACCAAACCGCTTTCGGAAGTAGAATCATCGCTTAAAACCGAGATATTAGCCAATAAAAAATATACTGTCAATCAAAATTGGCTGGATATGCAAAAAAAGAAAGTCGAATGCTTCATTGATTTTGACTTTATTAAAAACAACCTTGAAACAGGGAAGCTGAAAGATGAGAGTTAATATTATCACTATTTTTATTTTGGGCTTGCTTTACCTGGCAAGCTGTTCGAACGCCCAGCAGGAAGGAAAAGTTATCGCCGAGGTTAACGGCAGTAAGCTGACCTATGAATATTTGCTTGATCAGTTTCCCGCGGAGTATCGTTCATCGATAAATAAAGATCAATTACAGAAAGCGATTGATGCCTGGATCGAAACCGAGTTGTTATATCAGGAAGCCCTGAAACATAAAATCGATAAAGATCCATCTATCAAGAACATGCTTGAGCAGAAACGCAAGGACATAATCGCCGCCAGGTTCGTTGATATTTCGATTCCCGATAATATGGATATAACCGATGCCGTAATTGATTCGGTCTATCAAGATAATGAGGATCTTTTTGTGGCCCAGGAAGATATGTTCAAATTGCGCCACATCGTTTTATCCAGCAAAAGCGGGGCGGAGGCGGTTTACAATCGCTTGAAAAAAGGCGATAGTTTTATTTCTTTGGTGGCCGATTATTCCGAAGATGAACAGACGCGAAAACAGGATGGTGAGCTGGGGTATTTAACTTCATCCGCTTTAGAAGATAATATGGTTACAGCCCTGAAAGCCATTAACATCGGGCAATATACGGCTCCGATAAAAGGGCAAAGCGGCTATTACCATATTTTTCTTTTGGAGGATAGAAAAACCGCCGGAGATAAATTGCCGCTGGATGATATTCGCGGAGAAATAGCGGAAACAATAAAGGCCAACCGCCAGCAAACCACCTACAAGGAATTAGTAAATCGTCTAACCGGTGCAGCCGATATAAAGAGGTATCCGCTCAATGATATTAAGAAATAAATTAATTATCCTGACCTTCGCGCTATGTATTTGCCTGTCTTCAAATAGCCCCGCCGGGGAGGTTTTGGATGGAATTGCCGCCACGGTAGACGACAGAATAATACTTATTTCCGAAGTCCAGTCCCAGCTCCAGTTATTGGCCATGGAATCGAATATCGATCTCGATAATAAAGCCCTGGTCGATAGTTTGAGTCACGAGATTTTAAAGCAGATGATCGATGACAAGCTAATTTTAATCGAAGCCGAAAAAGACACATCCATAAAAGTTACGAGCCGCGAAATCGAAGACGCCTTGAACGACCATATCGAACGGATAAAAAAACAATTTCCATCAGAACAACTATTTTTGGCTCAACTAAAATCCGAGGGCCTGACTTTGAAGGAGCTTAGAAACCGCTACAAGGATGAAGTGAAGAATCAATTGTATAAAGAGAGATTCTTGAATAAGCGGTTGTCGAGTATTACCGTATCATCGGGGGAGGTCAGACAATTCTATAACGATTACGTCGACAGTTTGCCTCAACGCCCGGCCGGTATTCAAATAGCCCACATCCTGATAACCGCGTCTCCCGGCCAGGCCGCCCGCGATTCCTTGTTGGCTTTTGCCGGGATGATTCTGGATAAGGCCAGATCCGGCGAGGATTTTAGTCTGTTAGCCAAAACTTATTCCAACGATGGATCGGCGCCTAACGGCGGCGATCTTGGCTGGTTCGGACATGGCGATATGGTCGCGGCTTTCGAAAAGGCGGCTTTCGAATTATCCCCCGGCGGTATTTCAGATATTGTCGAAACCCAGTATGGATATCATATAATCAAATGCACCGAAAAACAGGGTGACCGAATCAGGGTCAGCCATATTTTATTCAAATTCGAACCCACTGAAGCTGATATTCAGAAAAGCAAAATGATCTGCGATTCTTTATATGTAGCCTTAATCAATGGCGCTGATTTCAGCCAATTGGCGGCCGAATATTCCGATGACGAGAATTCCGCGGCCGAGGGCGGTAATATCGGCTGGTATGCCGCGGATGAACTTTCCGATGAGTTCAAAGCGGCGCTGACCGGTCTCGAAATAGGTCAAATATCCAAACCGGTTTTAAGTCAATTTGGTTATCATATTTTAAAAGTCCTCGATAAAAAAGACGCCCGACCGCTTGATTTCAAAGAAGATTATAACGATATCGAGGCTATCGCCAAGCGGTATAAAACTCAAAAAGAGCTGGAGAAATGGCTGGCGGATACACGCGATAAGTATTTTATTGAAATGAAAATGTAATTTAATGCGTCTCGATAAGTTTATAGCGGTGGCCCGGTTGTTGAAAACCAGGTCACTGGTTAAAACGGCCACCGATGAGGGCATGGTGTTTGTCAATGGCCGTCGCGCCAAACCGGCGGCAGAAGTCAGGTTGGGGGATGTCGTCGAAATCGATACCCCGAGGTTTTACAAGAAAATCAAGGTAATTGATCTCCCCCCCAAAAATATGCGCAAAGCCGAAGCTATCAACCTGTACGACTTGCTGGAAGATCGCGAAAAGGAACTAATCTGAAAAAGAGCTTTTTAGATATTGAAAAGGTTCGCCAGGACCGGGTTGTACTGATAGGCATAAAACTGCCCAATCAGCAAATCGAAGCGGTTGAAGAATCCATGCAGGAGTTGGCGACACTCTGCCGCTCCGCCGGAGGTAAGGTCGTCGGCGATCTGATTCAGGCCCGTGACCGCCTTCACTCCGGACACTTGTTCGGTGAAGGGAAGCTTTCGGAAATAAAAGAACTTTGCGCGGACTCCAAAGCCCGGCTGGTTATCTACGATGGCGATATGACGCCCTCCCAGCAGGAGAAACTTGAAAATTATCTGGATGTCGCCGTAATCGACCGACCGGCTTTGATTTTGGATATATTCGCTCGTCACGCCCGGTCGCGTGAGGCTAAAACGCAGGTGGAACTGGCCCAGATGGAATACCTTCTGCCTCGTCTGGCCGGTCATTGGACGCATCTGGAAAGACAGGAATCGGCTATCGGTACCCGTGGCCCCGGCGAAACCCAGCTGGAAACCGACCGCCGCATGGTGCGAAAGAAAATCGCCGAATTGAAAAAATCGCTTAAAAGAATTGACGCCGAGCGCAGCACCCAGAGAAAACGCCGAAGCGATAAAATCAATTTCTGTTTCGTCGGCTATACGAATGCCGGAAAATCGAGTTTATTTAATTGTCTTACCGGCGATAAAACCCTGGTCGCCAACCGTCTGTTTGCTACTCTCGATTCGACCACGCGCCGCCTGAAATTACAAGGTAAAAACGAGGTTTTACTGACCGATACGGTGGGCTTCATTAAAAAACTGCCCGTTAACCTGATCGCCTCGTTCAGGTCTACTCTGAAGGAAGCCAGTTCCGCCGATATGCTTATCCACGTGGTCGATTTTAAAGCTTCGGATATTATTGACAGGATCAATGTCGTCAACGAAGTATTAACCGAAATCAATGCCGGCGCTTTGAAGCGGCTTGTCGTATTCAACAAAGTCGATCTGGTGGATAATCCCGAATTGCGGCGAAATATAATGGCTCGGTATCCCGGCTGCCGTTTTGTCTCAGCCGTTACCGGCGAGGGTATCGATTCATTGATGGAATCGCTTTTAGAAGCCAGCGCCGAGCTGTACGCTGATCTCGAAATCCGGGTACCCCAGGACGACCGGAAAGCCATAGCCATGATTTCCAAAACGGTCCAAATCAGTTCGAGCGATTGTGATAATGGTTTTATGATATTTCGGGGAGAAATATTGAAAACCGATATTCCCAGATTGGAAAATGAAGGCGTTAAAATTGAAATCATCGGCAAGATCACTTGAAAATAAAAAAGCGCTGGTGACCGGGGCAACCGGCGGCATGGGTCTGGCGATTGTTGAACGCCTGGCATCAGCCGGAGTTAAAGTAATCGCCCATGGCCGGGATTTAGCCAGACTGGACAAACTGCGTAAAGATTTCCCCGGGATAATTATTAAACAAGCGGATTTGCGTAATATCGAACAAGTAGAAAAGCTGGCCTATGACTCGCTGAAAGTATATGATGGTCTTGATATTCTTATCAATAATGCCGGTATAGGTGTTCATAAAAACGTCCTTGATCTGAATTTGGACGAGTATGAAGCAATGATGCAAGTAAACCTTCGGGCTGTTTTCATCCTCAGCAAAATTATAGGTCAAGCGATGGTTTCTCGTAAATCCGGTTATATAATCAATATCGGTTCGGGAGCCTCCACCACTCCAATCGCCGGTCTGGCGGCTTACTGCGCGACCAAGCACGGCTTATTGGGATTTTCCGAAAGCCTCGGCCTGGAATTAAGGAGTTCAGGCGTCAAGGTTTCGATTATCATGCCGGGTTCGACCGCAACTCGGTTCGGAGGCAATGATCCGGATGAACGTCTAAAAACCAAACCGGGTATTTTATTGCCTGGTGATATCGCTGATATTGTAATATATTTATTAAATCAATCGCCGGGGGCCTGGACCTCGCAGGTCAATCTTAGGCCTCTGGATCCCAATCAAGCGTTTTAACTCAAATAAAGGAGGGTGAGTGCGCAAAAATTATTTGGTATTTGGTTTAAGTATCCTGCTGATGTTGGTCATTGTGCCATTTGTCGTCGCTCAAGAAACAACGGAAGCTCCGGATACGGCCGCGCCGGTTGTAAAAACACCGGCTGCGGTAAAACCAGCTGTGGAAACACCGGCTGCGGTAAAACCAGCTGTGGAAACACCGGCTGCGGTAAAACCGAAACAAATGGAAGCCCCGATATTGACAGTCGAAACAATCGCTTGCGGTACCGCAATTGAAGATCGGGAGCTTCAAGGCCAGGATACGACATTCGCTAAAGGTACCGAAAAAATTTACTGCTGGAACCTTATCACCGGGGGCGAGAACCCGACAACCGTGGAGCATGTCTGGTATTTCGGCGGCGAGGAAATGGCCCGTGTCACGTTGGATATCAAGTATCCCCGCGTGCGTACCTGGTCGTCAAAAACCATACTACCCGAATGGACCGGGGATTGGAAAGTCGAAGTAGTAGATTCCGCCGGTAAGGTTATTGGGTCGACCGCGTTTAAAGTAGAATAGCTCTTGCCGTTTTTGACAGGCTAATTAAAAGCGGTGAACAGTCACCGCTCGGATTGTTGACAAACTTACTATTTTAGTTCGGTCGGGTCGTAGCGAAGCGTGACCCGACCGCTAAGTATATGTCGGGTCACACCCTGTCGGGCACGACCCGACATAACATTCAGTGATAATTTAATTCTATACATTTTGTCAACAGCCTCAGCGGCGAGCAGTCGCCGCTTTTTTACTGCAATCTTTTAACAATATAAAATTGAAATAAAAACTATTGTTTGATAGTATAATTAAGTAGAATAAAATAAAATGATCGAGTAACAAAAAGCCCGATATGGTGGACAAATGAATGATAAAATAAACGACCTGGATCCTGGCTCCGATAAATCAATTAATTTGTCATATGCCCTGACTCGCTCCGATCTGTTCTGGTATAATATTTATTTCATTCGCTGGCTGGTTATCGGGGCGATTATTTTTTTCGCCCTGGCTATCGGAGCTTTCATTTTTACCCTGAAAATGCCGACCGGCGACCTGAAAACAGCCGTTATCTGGGCCGTGATGGGATTTGGCGTGGGTTTCTCGATCTGCGCCGGGTCGGTGGCGGTGGTGTTACTTCAAATATTCTTTGTCAAAAACGAGACGGTCAACAAAGCCATGACCCGGCGAAACTATATTATCAATTCCGCCGGGATCGCGGTGTTTAACGACCAGGGCAAAATCGTCCGCACCTGGAGAGATATTAGGCGAATAATCAAGACCAGGCATGGTTTTTATATAAAAACCGGCGATAAAATCGCTATCGTTGTCCCCAGACATGTGTTTGGCAATAATGTGGAAGTTAAGATATTTGAAGATTTGGCAAAACTGGCCCAATTATAACATTTTAAATTTCGGAATTTAGAATTTAAAAATAATTAATTTATCCTAATTCTTGCCCCTGGAAATATATTTGATTATATTTACCGGTTGACCCCAAAAAACCGGGTTGACATTTGACATACTGTTCATTATAATAGTGAACATTTGTTAGGGTGACAATTGAAGTAGGTGTAAAGATAAAATGAAAGACGAAAGAATAATAATAAAAGGCGC
>CAZFSN010000056.1:0-3731 GCA_964521815.1 uncultured Ignavibacteria bacterium
TGCGTTAAGGAAAAGCAATTTGATTAATTAATCGGGCGCCGCATCAGCGGCGCCTCAGACTGTTGACAAAATACCAATAAATAGAAAGTTCACATAAGTTATGTCAGGTCGTGCCCGTAAGGGTGTGACCTGACATGGATTAGCAGACAGGTCACGCTTCGTTACAATCCAACTGAACCCAATTGTCTAATTTATCAACAGTCTGGAGGCATGGCATGCCGTGTCTTTTACCGCTGCTTGTGAATAATTGGCCTCGTATGCTCCTCTCTCACCTCCCCTGGTTTCCCGCTTTCGCGGGAAAGACAAGAGAGGAAAACGGGAATTACTACGCATCCTCCCCATAGTATGGGATCGGCCCCATAGATATTTTCAGATATATCAGTATATTAGTCTTTCGCGGCTTGGGATGTTTTGGACTAACTGCCATACCATTAACATCTTACCAAGACAGTAACAGATTTAAACAGCCCCCTTTCGGCACGGCATAATCGTTGATATAATAATCGTCAACGATAACGGGACTGCTTTCAAGAAAGGAAATCGCCATGAATGACAATCGACCCAGGGAAGCTAAAGATTATGATTTGGCAGATTTATTTGAATATAACGGAATGTTAAGTTTACTAAGATAAATATAACCTTTTGGAGAATTGTATTTAAGTTAACCGATTTCCAGGGATATTAATAGATGAAACTATTGGCAAAAATAACAATACTGTTTCTGGCGCTAACCGGCTCACTTTTTTCGCATGACAACATTGATAGCCTCAAGACAATTCTGCCTTTTGCGACAGGCAAAGATAAGGTCAAGGTCTTAAATGATTTGTCAAAAGCCTATTGGGGAAGATCGCCGGATACGACAATCGAGTACGCCAATCAGGCGCTCGAATTAGCCCGTGGCATAAAAGACCGGGCCGGCGAGGCGACCGCTCTAAAGAATACCGGCGTAGCGTACCATGTATTAGGCGATTGTAATCGATCTTTAGAATATTATAAGAAATCATATAAGATTTATGAAGAAATTATGGACAGTACCGGGATGGGAAATTGTCTAAATAATATCGGAACCATATATAATGATTTGAGCGATTACGATACGGCTCTGGAATATTATCTTAAATCCGAAAGAATATATGACTCGCTTTGCGACACCAGCGGAATCGCCGCCTCTTATATTAATATTGGCAATATCTATGATGTGTTAAGAGAAGATGAAAAAGCGTTGGAGAATTTCCAGATTTCGCTAAAATTGAATGAACAAATAGGTGATAACGATGGAGCGGCTATTTGCCTGAACAATATCGGCAATATCCAGTCGGATTTGGGCGATAATCACAAAGCTTTGGAATACTATCAAAAATCATTACTTATATATGAACAGACCGGCGATCCAAGCGGAATTGGCACGGCTTATATCAATATCGGTTATGCCTATGATGAATTGGGCGACAGCGAGATGGCTTTACAATATTACCGAAAAGCGCTTGATATCTACAAAGATTTCGGCGATAAGCAGGGTATCGCTATTATCCTTAATAATATAGGCGATGCCAGCCGGAAATTAAAAAACTATAGCCAGGCTCACGAATATCTGGATAGCAGTATAGCGCTTTCCCAGGAAATCGGTTCTAAAGATATGTTAAAAGAAAATTACGAATGTTTCGCCAAATTATATGCCGATCTGGGCGATTATCAGAAAGCGCTGGAAAATTACAAATTATTCTCGGCTATTAAAGACAGCATATTCACCGATGATAGAAGTAATCAAATCACTGAGATGCAGACCAAGTATGACACCGAGAAAAAGGAAAAAGAGAACGAACTTCTGCGTAAAGAGACGGAAATCCATCAAGCCACGATTAAAAGACAGAACATAATCACCATCTCGATCGGTGTGGGTTTGGCGTTGGTTATAGGCCTGGTTATAGTCATGATTCGAGCCAACAATACCAAGCGAAAAACCAACGGGATGCTTCAAGAACAGAAACGACATATTGAAAATCAGGCCAACGAGCTTAAGCAAGCCAACGACAGATTGATCGAACTCGACCATTTCAAGGAAGGCATGACCGGGATGATAGTCCACGACTTAAAAAACCCGCTCAGCGCCATCATGAATTATTCGGAAGACAAGGATGATCATTCGCAGGTGGTGATTCATCAAGCGGGCAAGCAGATGTTGAACATGGTGATGAATATTCTGGATGTGCAGAAATTCGAGGGCGCCCAGATGAAACTGGAAACCGAGGACAATAACCTGTATCAAATCGCCGGGGCGGCCACCGACCAGGTCGATTTCTTAAGTCGCGAAAAGGGCATCGATATAATTAACAGTATTCCTAAAGATTTGTCGGTAGTCGCGGATTCCGGCATTATCGAAAGAGTCTTTATAAACTTGTTGACCAATTCCATAAAATATACGCCTAATAGCGGAAAAGTTATTTTGGAAACCATCTTTCAGGCCGATAATACCGTAAGAGTAATGGTCAGCGACTCCGGTGAGGGAATTCCCAAAGACAAATTGACAACTGTCTTTGATAAATTTCAGCAGGTTCAGCCCAAAAAATCCAGCAAAGTGCGATCGACCGGACTTGGATTGACTTTCTGCAAACTGGCGGTCGAATCACATGGAGGCAAAATCGGAGTTTACTCTGAAATCGATGAAGGAACAACATTCTGGTTCACCTTGAAAAAGAGCGATGTGACGGCTACTATTATCGAACCGGATAAATCTGGCAATACAACCGAACTCGCTTTATCGATCTTAGATAAAGAGAATCTGATTCAATATATCAAACTTTTCGAGAACCTGGAGATATATGAAATCAGCGGTCTGAGGAATATATTAAGGCAAATACAACCGGATAGTAATCTCGCCGTCAAATTATGGAAAGACGAAATGCAGCGGGCGGTCTACGCGGTCAATGAGGATAAATATCGGCAGTTAATGAAAATTTAACCCGGCTGAAAGAGATGAACGAACATAAAATTCTGATAATTGACGATCAACCCATAAATATAGAGCTAATCGTTAAGATTCTCGAAGAGACCGATGAGCCATATACCATGTACCAGGCAATTAACGGCGAAATGGGCAACGACGTCGCAAAAAAGATAGTACCTGATCTTATAATCACTGATTGGGAAATGCCCGGCATTTCAGGAATCGAAACTATAATTAAGATTAAATCAGATGATACGACGAAAAATATTCCTATTATCATGGCCAGCGGCGTGATGATTTCCTCGGAAAACTTAAGAACCGCCCTGGAAGCCGGCGCGGTTGATTTTATCCGTAAACCGATTGACAAAATCGAGCTTATCGCCCGGGTCAGATCAATCCTTTTGTTGGCCGATTCTTATAAAGAAATCAGACATCAGAAAGAAGAATTGGAAGAAAATAACCGGCAATTAAGCGAAGCTTTGGAAAAAGTGAGAACACTTAGAGGGCTACTGCCGATATGTTCCAGCTGCAAAAAAATCAGAGACGACAAGGGCTATTGGAGCGAAGTTGAAGTGTATGTCCGAGATCATTCGGACGCCCGCTTCAGTCACGGTATTTGCCCCGATTGCGTGAAAGAACTCTACCCGGACATGTACGATAAAATATACAGCAAGACCCAATAATAAAATCTCATAAATGCAAATCCCTTGACCAAAGCCATAAATAAATAATATAAATGTCTTAGCGGTATCTAAGTTTTAGTCCGCTATTTTAGTGATTTTTTCCC
>CAZFSN010000056.1:3831-15212 GCA_964521815.1 uncultured Ignavibacteria bacterium
GAATTTGTTCGAGATACGGAGGGTATGTTGCCTCAGACTAAATACCAAAAAATCTCAATCGCCTGTTCAAAGAATATAATCGAGGCGTTTTCGAATTTCCTTCTGGAACGAAGCCCCGGCGGTATAGAAACAGAGGACGATAAAACCACCGGCCTGGCGATCTTGACTGCTTATATTAATCCCCAAAAAGGCAAACTTTTCAACCGGAAGGAAATCGATAGCTATTTCGATTCGATAAAAGAATATTTCGATGATCCCGAATATGAAATCATTTACCTCGATTATATTCGATCCGAAGATTGGCTTGAAAATTTAAAAAAATCATTCCGGCCGATTCATGTCACCGAGAGGATTATTGCCTGCCCTACATGGGAAAACTGCCAACCTCAACCGGGCGAAATCGTAATAATGATCGACCCCAAGATGGCCTTCGGCACCGGCCACCACGAAACCACCGTCCAATGTATGGCCGGGCTGGAGAAACTCAATCCCGCTGGCAAGCATGTCCTGGATTACGGTTGCGGCACCGGCTTGTTGGCAATCGCGGCTATGAAATTAGGGGCGGCCAGAGCGATCGGGGTGGATATCGACCCGGAGTCAATTGCCTGCGCCCGGGAAAATATCGTGCTTAATAATGTCGCGGTCGAACTCATCGAATCTGGCAAATATATCGCTAGCCCGCCATGCGATATAATAGCCGCTAATTTAAATACCGATCTGATAATCGAGGTATTCGCCGAGTTGGATAGCTCGCTCAAACCAGGCGGACATATTATTTATTCGGGCATTCCCCTTGACGATAAACAACGATTACTGGACTTTATCCAAGATAAGCCTTATGCTATAGATGATGAACTCGCGGGCGCTGAATGGATCAGTTACATAGCTGTAAAAAGATAGGCTGAGGTAATGGAAATCAAAGCTACCAATTTTATAGTCTCTCCTAATTCGGTGAAGGATAATATATTAATCTTGGATGAGACGGAATCTCATCACATGGTCAAGGTTATGCGGGCGCAGAAGGGCGATATTATTTATGCTATCGATGGCCAGGGCTTAAGATATCGGGCGGTAATTAGCTCAATTTCATCGATGCAGGTGACCGCCGAGATTATCAATACCACCCGTCTAGATAACGAACCGCTTTTAAAGTTAAGTCTGGCGGTTGGCTTATGCCGACCGGCTAAAATTGATTTTATAATCGAAAAAGGCACCGAAATCGGAGTCAGTCATTTTCATTTTTTCAGTTCGGAAAAAACGCTGGCCGATGATTATATCGACCGTTCAGCCGGCAAGAAATTAGCGCGCTGGCATAATATAGCCGTAGCGGCCACCAAGCAGTCGCTTCGAACGATTGTACCGAAAATTCATCCACCTGTCAAATTCGATGATATTATCCAAATGCCGATTGAATACCACCTTTCCCTCATCGCTGACATGACTCATGAGCCGTCATCGCTGGAAAGATTGTTCGCCGATTCGCCGCGTGAGGTTTTACTTCTGGTAGGTCCTGAGGCAGGCTTATCGACTAAAGAAATCGAAAGAGCGCTTGAGGTGAGTTTTCAGCCGATCAAGCTCGGCCCCCGCCGCCTGCGAGCCGAAACCGCCGCGATATTATTCGCTTCACTGGTGATGGAAAAGGCCGGCGAAATATAATCAAGAATGTAAGTTAAGAGCTTTTCCTGAATAACTTGATTTAAGCAGGACTTCAAGCTCAAGAAATTATTTTACACATCCATCCCAATATGTCGCTTAACAAATCGCCCGTGGCCGACTTTGCCGACGAATTTGCCCTTGCTGGCGACTATTTCGCCACGGCTTATAGTCGTATCCGGATAACCTTTCAGTTTGAAACCTTCATAAGGCGACCAGTCGCAATTAGTCTGCAGATTCTTATACGATAAGGTAACTTTTTTATTCGTATCGAATACGACCAGGTCGGCATCCGAACCGACTGAGATAGTGCCTTTTTCCGGATACATTCCCATCAGCTTGGCCGGATTGGTACACAGCAGTTTCACCAGTTGATTTTCTGATATTCTTTTCTTACCGACACCGAAAGTATGGACCAGCGGCAGAAGTGTCTCTACGCCGGGTAGGCCGAACGGGATTTTGGTGAAATCGCCCTGCCACATCGCTTTCTGCTTCTTATCGAAAGTGCAGGTATCAGTCGACACGACCGACACGTCGCCATCGGCTAAAGCTTGCCACAATCTGTCGGAGTCGGCTTTCTTTTTCACCTGAGGGCAGGTGCCATAGAGATAGCCGTTAGGCTTTTTGAACACCGAATCGTCCAACAGCAAATACTGAGTACAGGTTTCGGCATAGACATTCACGCCACGCCGTTTGGCATCGCGGATAATCTCGGCGCCATCGGCGGTGGACATATGCACGATATAAAGCTTGCCGCCGGTGGATTCAGCCCATTTCACCGCGCGTTGTATAGCTTCAGCTTCGATATAGTTGGGTCGCGACAGCACATGGCAATAGGCGCCGTACTTTTTCATGTCCTGTGGATTGTGATAGCGGTCAATCAACAAATCCAGAACCCGCACGGATTCGGCGTGAACGCCGACCATGCCGCCAAACCGGGATGTTTCCTCCAGAGCCGCGAACAGGGCGTCATCATCGCTGATCATCCCTTCCTTGGCGTAAATCATGAACATCTTAAATGAGGTATAGCCCTCATCGAACAGCTTCTTAAGTTCGTTTTTCGTCTTTTCATTCCAGTCGGTGGGCACCGCGTGAAGCGCGTAATCGATCGCGACTTTACCATCGGCTTCCGCCCTGCGGTTATCCACGGCTTTTTTGATCGTATCGCCTTTTTTCTGAATAGCGAAATCGATCACGGTAGTTACGCCGCCGCAGGCCGCCGCTTTGGTGCCGTTTTCGAAATCATCGGCGGAGACAGTGCCGCAGAACGGCAGCTGCAGATGCACGTGAACATCGATAGCCCCGGGAAACACGACTTTGCCCCGCGCGTCTATAGTTTTAGCGGAATTTTGAGGAAGCTTATCGGCGATTGCTTTTATTTTCCCTTTTTCGATTCCTATATCGCCCTTATAGGAACCTTCAGCCGTTACGATACGGCCGCCTTTGATGATAAGATCCATAAA
Organism: uncultured Ignavibacteria bacterium; assembly: GCA_964521815.1. GTDB lineage: Bacteria > Zixibacteria > MSB-5A5 > UBA10806 > 4484-95 > JAAEQD01. The sequence continues at coordinate 6,948 of CAZFSN010000056.1, forward strand.
TCATCCCCTTCTTATTTAATGTACCGGTACTAATTTTATGCAATCCCAGACCGGGCAGACCTGAGCGCATAAAGAGCAGCCGGTGCATAGATTTTTATCGACAACCGGTATCCTGTCATCGCCGGTGGTTATCGCCTGATAACCGGCATCCCGGCAGGAAACCACGCACAGGTCGCATTTAACGCAGGTGGTTTTATCTATAGATGAAATCAGTTTAGCTTGTCTGTCGAGCGAATTGTGTTCGGTTATCCGGGATAAAGACAGACCTGTGAAATCTTCGATTTGACTGAACCCGTGATCCTCCATGAAAGACCTCAAGCCGTCTTCCAATTCCTCGATAATTTTAAATCCATGGAACATCACCGCTGTGCAGACCTGCAGTGTGGACGCGCCTAACAAGATAAATTCCGCGGCATCGCTCCAGGTCTCGATTCCGCCGATACCGGAAATCGGGATATCCAAATCAGACGCCAGCGAGGCTATCGCTTTCAGGGCAATCGGCTTGATCGCCGGGCCGGAATAGCCGCCGTGAGTGCTCTTACCGGAGACATCCGGCAGAGGCGTCAATGTCTTCAAATCAACACCCATGATTACCGCGACTGTATTAATAGCTGAAATGGCGTCCGCGCCGCCGCGGATAGCGGCTTTGGCGGGTACGCGTATATCTGTGATATTGGGTGTCATCTTGGCCATAACCGGCACGCTTGATGCCTCAACTACCCAGGCTGTCACCTGCTCGGTTATCTCGGGGTTTTGACCTATCGCGGCCCCCATACCTTTTTCCGGCATCCCGTGCGGACAGGAGAAATTAAGCTCGAGCATATCGGCCCCCGCCTCCTGAGATCGATTGGTCAGCTCTTGCCAGCCGGCCTTGTCATTACCGCCGGCCATGATACTGGCAACCAAAAGACGGTCGGGAAATTCCCTCTTTATCTCCTTGATTTCATCCAGCCATGTCTGCAACGGCCGGTCGGTAATCAGTTCGATATTTTCCAGGCCGTAAAGCTTTTTCGGTTCATCGGCTTTGCCCGGAAACGATAGCGATGTCAGGCGTGGAGTCACGTTCGCGGCGATATCTTTATCAAGTCCCAGCGTCTTCGTAACCGCTCCGCCCCAGCCGGCTGTGAAAGCCCTTTTTATCATTTCCCCTGCGCCGGTCGGCGGCGCCGATGACAACATGAACGGATTGATCATCTCGAATCCGCAGAAATTTACAGAGAGATTCACCGCTTTAATAATTTTCATAACTACTCTCTCCCGTGGTCTTAATTAATTATTTGTTCATAATATATTTATCGATTCCCAATGCCGCCCGTCGGCCATCGGCTACGGCCTTAACCGCGGTTGCTCCGCCATTGACAGCGTCACCACCGGCGTAGACGCCCGGCATCGATGTTGCCCCAGTCGATTCGTCGATATTTATCAATCCCCTTTTATCGGTCCTGACCAAATCGGCGCCATTAAATGTCGTTCCCTGGCCGATAGCTATCAGAATATTATCAACCGGAAATGATTCCTCGGAGCCCTCAATTGGCACAGGAACCGGTCGGCCAGATTGATCGAGCGCGCCCATTTCGTTCTTGCAGAAAACCGCTTTTACTCTATTTCCATCCTGATTAAACCGAACCGGCGAATAATTGAATTTGAATTCGATACCATACTTTTTCGCCATAGCGATTTCCGATTTAAACGCCGGCATATCTTCCGGCCGGCGGCGGTAGAAAACGGTAACCTCCGCGCCGGCAAATCGAGCGCTCAACGCGGCATCTATAGCGGTATTGCCCCCGCCGATAACGATGACTTTTTCTCCGAGATTAATAGATGGAGAGTTGCCATTGATCTGGGCGATTTTTAGGTCCTTCAAATAAACCGCGGCTTGAAAGATATTCGGCAGATTTTCACCTTCTATTTTTAACGGCAACGGACGATAAGCTCCTACACCGATAAAAACAGCGTCATATTTCTTAATAAACTCGGCCAGATTATAAACTGGCGAATCGGTGATGATTTTCACACCCATAGCCTCAATATATTCGATCTCATCGTTGACCATGCCCTGATCGAGCCTATACGATGGAATTCCGAAAGTAAGGATACCGCCGGGTTTGTTTTCCGCTTCATGAATTTCCACCGTATAGCCCAGACGAGCCAGTTCAAACGCCGCCGATAAACCGGCCGGACCGGAGCCGATTACGCCTACCGAGTGACCGTTAGCCGCTCGAGCCGGTAGAAGGCTCATGCCATTCGATCTCTCGTATTCGGCAACGAATCTCTGCAAGGCGCCGATAGCAATCGGCCGTTCCAATTTATCGCCGCATCTGAATTCACAGAATTCGCCTACCGGGCAGATCAGCGCACAGGTACCGGCCAGCACATTCGTTTCTCGGAGAGTCTTAATAGCTCCCCGGAAATTGCGCTGGGCAATCTGGCGGATAAACTTGGCGATATCATTGGCGGCCGGGCAGCCCTGACGGCAGGGAGCGTCATCACAGCCCAAACACCGGGAGGCTTCGGCCACCGCCTCCTGCGGTGTCATCAATTTTGGTAAATAATCATTTGAGGAACTCACGCTGACGTTCCTTTTTAAATTACTATAATTTCCTGAACGCCTGATCTAAAATCTTCACGGCTTTTTGGATATCCTCAATCTGGATATTCAGAGGCGGCGTTATTCTAATCACGTTGCCATAGAGGCCGCCTTTGCCAATCAGAAGACCATCGGCTTTGGTCGATTCGAAAATTTTCAGAACGGATGCCGGATCAGGCGTTTTATTTTCACCAACGATTTCCAGACCGATCATCAACCCCTTACCGCGCACATCGCCGATAGCGGGATATTTTTTCTGCAGTTCTTTTAACATGCCGAAAAATTGTTCGCCAACGTCGGCTACATGTTTGATCAGGTTCTCTTTTTCAACAGCTTCAATTGTCGCCAGAGCCGCGGTCGTGGAAACCGGGTTGCCGCCAAAAGTGGAAATATGCAATCCAGCCATGGCCTTGGCCACTTCGGGTGTCGCGATTGTCGCCCCAATCGGAAAACCGTTAGCCATGCCCTTGGCGAATGTCATGATCTCCGGTTCGACACCCCAGTGCTCAATTCCAAACCACTTACCGCCGGTCCGGCCGAAACCGGTTTGTACTTCATCGCAGATAAATACGCCGCCGTATTTCCTGATAATGTCAACCGCAACCTGAAAATATTCTTTTGGTGGGGTAACAAAACCGCCAACGCCCTGAATTGGCTCGGCTAAAAAGGCGGCGATCTTGCCCGAGGTGGTCGTCTGAATAAGCTCCTCTATATCTCTGGCGCAGGCCAGATCGCATTCCGGGTATTTAAGGTGGAAAGCACAGCGATAACAATAGGGATTATGGGCGTGCTTGATACCAGGTACTGAGCTGCCCGCCATGCGCCAGCCGGCATGCGCCGTTAGGTTCATCGCCAGAAACGATTTGCCGCTGTAAGCATGGCGCAAGGCGATTATCTCCTCGCGACCGGTATATTTTTGAGCGGCCAATACAGCCGTCTCATCGGCTTCAGTGCCGGAATTGGTGAAAAAGCTTTGTTTCAATTTGCCCGGAGTTATCTGCGCCATCTTCTCCGCCAGATCAATCTGCGGAATATTTTGATAAAGCGTGGAAATATGCTGAAGTTTCCCGATTTGTTCGATTACTCTGGCATTAACCCCCGGATGGGAATGGCCCAGCATAGCGGTTAAAATACCGACGAAGAAATCGAGATACTCCACACCGTTGGCGTCATAGACATATTTCCCTTTCCCGTGTGTCAGAACAAGAGGTTCTTTATAGTAGTTGGCCACACAGGGAAATAAGTATTCTTTTTGTTTATTTCTAATTTCCGACAAATCCATAACAGCCTGCCTTTATTCTTTTTGTCTATTTAAATAGCAAATTTCAGGATTTCATGGCAGCAGCCGGCTCATGTCCTCATAAGTCTCCGGCCGTCTATCACGGAAAAACTGCCAGGTATTTCTCACTTCGAGTATCAAATCAAAATCCAGTTCGGCAACAACGACCTCATCGGTATCGCGTTTGGCCTGAGCGACAATTTTACCACGAGGATCACAGAAATAGCTCTTACCGTAAAACTCACCGATATTCCAGGGCATCTCCCGACCGACCCGGTTTATGGCTCCAACGAAATAGCCGTTGGCAACCGCGTGCGCCGGTTGTTCAAGCTCCCAGAGATATTCGGACAAACCGGCCACCGTCGCCGATGGGTTAAACACGATTTCAGCGCCGTTCAAACCCAGAATTCTGGCGCCTTCGGGAAAATGCCTGTCATAACATATATATACGCCGACCTTGCCAAATTGTGTCTGGAATACGGGGTAGCCCAAATTGCCCGGCTTGAAATAAAATTTCTCCCAAAACCCGGGATTAACGTGAGGAATATGGTTCTTGCGGTATTTGCCCAGGTATTTGCCATCGGCATCGATTACCGCCGCGGTGTTATAATAGACACCGGCCATGACCTCCTCATAGATAGGAACGACCATAACCATGCCATGTTTTTTGGCTTTTTCCTGAAACAGTTTCACAGTCGGGCCATCGGGTATTTTCTCCACCAACGAATACCATTTGGTATTTTGTTCAGCGGGAAAATACGGGCCATAAAACAGTTCCTGAAGACATAATATTTTAACACCTTTGGCCGCCGCCTGGTCCACTAATTTGAGGTGCTTTTGAATCGCGTTTTCTTTGATGCTCGCGGTCGAATCATCCACATTAAATGGCGGATTTATGCATTGAATCAGGCCGCATACGATTTTTCGCGACATATCCTTTCTCCATTTCTCCTGCAAAACCTACAGGATATCAAAACCAACGAGATATAATTACTCTCTTATCCGTGTAAAACTCGATACCGTCCCGGCCATAGGCTTTCAGATCGCCGAAAAACGATTTCTTGGTGCCGCCGAACATGAAAAACGCCATCGGGGCGGCTACGCCGATATTTACGCCGATCATGGAAATACCAACATCATGAGTGAACTGTCTGACAGCTTTGCCGCTGGTAGTGAAAATCGAGGTGGCATTGCCATATTCATTTTGATGAATTATCGATAAAGCCTCATCCAAATCTTTCACGTTTATCAATGACGCCACGGGCCCGAAAATTTCCTCACGAGCGATAGTCATAGTCGGTTTGACCTTATCGAAGACAGTTGGGCCGACAAAAAATCCATTCGGACAGTCAGGTACTTTTATACCGCGGCCATCGAGCACGAGCTCGGCGCCTTCTTTTACGCCTTTTTCTATGTACGAAAGGACTCTGTCCTTATGCTTTTGTGATATCACCGGCCCAAATTTTACGGACTCATCGAGACCATTGCCGATTTTAAGGCTCTTGGCTATCTGAACCAGCTTGTCTCTGAATTTATCGTGAATATCCCCTACCGTAAGCAAAACACTGGCGGCCAGACATCTTTCGCCGGCGCAGCCATAGATCGAATCGATGAGATTAGAAACAGTGCTCTCAAGTTCGCAATCCGGCATCACGACTACGAAATTTTTCGCGCCGCCCAATGCCTGCACTCTTTTGCCGTTATTGGATGCTTCCCTGTAAATCGATTCAGCTACCGCCGATGAGCCGACGAATGATACGCCTCTAATATCAGGATTACTGATTAGCGCCTTGGCCGCTTCGCCATCGCCGTTGACAAGATTAATCACTCCCGGCGGGAAACCGGCTTCATCCACCAGTTCAAATAGGCGCTTTTGAGAAAGCGGGGTTTGTTCCGATGGTTTAACCACAAAAGTATTACCGCAAGCTACGGCTGTGGGGAAAAACCATAAAGGTACCATCGCCGGAAAATTAAACGGCGTGATACAGCCGAACACGCCCATCGGTTGACGGACTGCCTGGCAGTCTATGCCCGAGGCGATATCTTCGAGGACATAACCTTGCATCAATGTGGGAATACCGCAGGCCGCCTCGACATTTTCGATTCCTCTTCTCACCGAACCGCGGGCTTCCGCCAGCGTCTTGCCGTTTTCCATGGTCAAAATAGTCGATAAGTTTTCGAAATCTTTTTCGAGCAACTCTTTTAACTTGAAAAAATACCTGGCTCTGACTACCGGCGGAGTGTTTCGCCAGGCCGGAAAAGCATTCTTCGCGGCAGCGATCGCCTTGTCCATTTCTTGTTTCGATGATAACGCCACGGCGGCCAGCTTTTCGCCGGTCGCGGGATTGATAACATCCAATTTTTTCCCGGCGGTCGATTCGACCCATTTTCCGCCGATATAATTCGGGAGCACCTTGCCGGATAAATCGATTTTCATTATACCTCCAGTCAATTACCGTTTCAGGAGCTATTTTTCTAAGGATATGTAATTAACAAAATCCAGTTCTTTAAAGCAAATGATTTCTAGCTAAGGCCGATGGATGGAACCTTTTTATAAATTGCCGCTAATAGCCAGCAAAATGTAAGCTGATACCATAATAGCCAGGATATAGCCGCTTAAACCAATAAAAAATCCAGGCCACTATTAAAATAGCCTGGATTTTAAATCGCGTATTTAATTTTTAATTAAGCTTGGTGTCTTGTAGTAGAAATATAAATGTCCCTTTTTCATGGCTCAAAATTAAATTTCCGCCGGCCAGAGAGTAATCAAGGATATAGTGATAGCCGTTGATATTCAATTCGAGTTGAGTATCATTATATCTGTAAGAACCATTGGCGGTCTGATTTTGGTCATTAAAGTTGCTCTGTAAAACAAAAGAGTCGCCGCTGTTTAGATTTATTCTTTCCCAATTGCCATTATCGCTACTGTACAGCCAATCGCCTGCTATCGGTTTTAAAGATAGCCCTTCCGGATATTCATCAATAAAGAACTCAATACCCCCATAACCATCAGAACCGCCGCCTAAAACTCCACCGGAAAAGCATTCCGGGCAAATTAATTGAGCACAGCCGGCAAGTAAAAAAGCAAACATACCGATGAACAAACTTAATTTGAATAGCTTTTTCATTTTTATTCCTCGTTTCCGGGATTAAAATTCATAAGTTATCGAAATTTTATCGGCGATAGTTTCGGTTGTTCCACTGATAAAATTCGGCCCATCGAATAGCAATCCTTCATTAAATGATAAATCCAATGTGAAATCACCCAAGTCGACACCGACACCAAATGTAACATTAAACTGTTTAAACCGTTCTGATGTCTTGCTTTCAGGACTGCCTTGTGGTTTGGTTTTGGTGGTTGTGCTTTGCATAACCTGGACGGCTCCCATTCTACCTGTCAGCCATTTGTTGATTTGCGATTCGGCGCCTAAATATAAACCCGGCAAATCCATTGTCGTTATATTCGTTTCAGTACCGCCGCCGACTTCCGATTTGAATTTGGACATCCCGATAGCTTCCACTGCCGCGACCAGCATGGAGTTTTCGTTGATATTGTAATTTACACCCGCGCCCAAAGCCAGGTTCATATTTGAAAATTTAACTTTTGACGTCACATTATTAACAGTTTGTTCGTAGGTAGTGGAAGCTAGATTAATTAACCCTATCGGCACTAATTGCGTCTCATCTCCCATAAATGCTCTGAAAACACCGCCGAATCCTGAACCACTAAACTTGTCTTCCAAACCATTATCTTCATCGCTTTTTATGCTCGGCATTTCGATATAAACGCCGGCATCCATTTTATCGCTGGACAACCCTAAACCTAAATTGACATAATGAGCTGATTCGTCATCACCCACATCAGTGGCGGTACTATCCTGCTTATAACTATCGAAAGCCAAAGATAGCCTTGCCCCAAAATCCCAATCGCCTAATGGCATGCCCAGTAGAAGGTCGGTAGTATTACTTAAGTCAACATTATCAATGTTTTGGATGTAACCAAACACAAAATCGGGAATAGGCACGATTATGGGTCTGTTTAAATAGGCGCCGAATACTTTATCCCCATTAAACCCGAAATTACCGCCGACAGTGTACGAACTCTGCGTATTTTTCGTCCGTAACTCGACAACTACTTGACCGGCATAATAATTGATTGTTCCCGGGAAGTAAAAAATGTTCGTATTGTCCTTGGTGAAATATCCAACTCCGCCCATTGAGCTAAGGCGTGTTTCGGTAGCCTGGGCAATATTGACTGCCATTAAAGCGATGGCAACCACTATTACAAAAAAAGTGAATTTCAAAAATTGATTATGCATTTAACTCTCTCCTTATAAAGTAAGTTAAGTTGAATTTTTACTAAAGTCATCAAGGCTTTAAACCATTAAACCTCCTTTTG
>CAZFSN010000057.1:0-15078 GCA_964521815.1 uncultured Ignavibacteria bacterium
CAGTAGCTCTAATGGTAGAGCGCCGGTCTCCAAAACCGGATGCTGGGGGTTCGAGTCCCTCCTGTCCTGCCAGGAGAATATAAATGATAGATAAGATAGTAAAGTATTTTAAAGAGACGAAGCTGGAGTTAGCCAAGGTAGCCTGGCCATCGCAAATGGAATTGCGCGATTCCACGGTGGTGGTGATAGTGCTTTCGATTGTTTTGTCACTGTTCATTGGCGTAGTTGATTATGTCTTGTCGAAAGCGTCAACTTTCATTTTAAGGTAAACTTTATGGCTATGCGATGGTATGTGGCTCATACATATTCGGGTCACGAATATAAAGCCAAGAAATATCTCGAAAGCGCTGTCGAAGCTAATGGCCTAAACGACAGATTCGGTCAGGTTTTGGTACCTACCGAAGAGATAGTGGAAATGAAACAGGGAAAACGGTCGACTTCCGTGAAGAAATTTCTGCCGAGCTATATTTTAATCGAGATGGAACTTGACAAACAAACCCAGAATCTTGTAACGACCACGCCGGGAATCACCAATTTCGTGGGAGCATCCGGCAAGCCCGTACCGCTTCGTAACAGCGAAGTTACCAGGATACTGCAGCAGGTAGATCGTTCCAAGAACCGCGATGTTCTGGATATACCTTACAAAGTCGGTGAGGCTGTCAAAGTCGTGGATGGACCGTTCGCGGATTTTTCGGGCACTGTCAGTGAAATCAATCCCGAACGCCGCAAGTTGAAGGTGATGGTTTCGATATTCGGCCGTCCGACGCCGGTTGAACTGGATTATCTTCAGGTAAAATCACTTTAATAATATAAGGAGCTATTGTGGCAAAGAAAGTTGTTGGCATGGTTAAATTGCAAATTCCGGCGGGTAATGCCACTCCGGCCCCGCCTGTTGGACCGGCATTAGGTCAGGCAGGCGTTAATATCATGGAATTCTGCAAGGCCTTTAATGCCCGAACTCAATCTCAAGCAGGCTTGATTATTCCGGCCGTGATTACCGTTTACGCTGATAAATCGTTTACGTTTATAACCAAGACTCCGCCGGCTGCGGTCCTTCTGAAAAAAGCCGCCAAATTGCAAAAAGGGTCGGGTGAACCGAACAAGAACAAAATCGGCAAGGTGACCAAAAACCAGGTACAGGAAATCGCCCAGCTTAAAATGCCCGACCTCAACGCCAATACTATCGAAATGGCGGAAAGAATGGTCGAAGGTACCGCTCGAAGCATGGGCATCGAAGTGGTCGGCTAATATAATTAATTGAAGAAACTACACTTAACGGAATTCCGTTTAGTCTTAATACGATAAAGGTCGTTAAGGGGAGACCTGAGGAGAATAGTTTGAAAAAAGGAAAAAGATTCAAGGCAGTAGTCGCGAAAGTTGATCGGCAAAAAGCCTACACCCTGGCTGATGCCCTCAAGCTCGTTCGCGAAACCGCTACCGCCAAATTCGATGAGACTCTGGAAATTTCATGCCGACTGGGAGTTGATCCCAAGAAAGCTGACCAGATGATCAGGGGAACCGTGGTTTTACCATATGGAACCGGCAAAAAAGTGCGGATTCTGGTTTTAACCAAGGGTGAAAAAGCCGCCGAGGCCGAAGCCGCCGGCGCCGATATGGTCGGGGCTGATGATTATATCGAGAAAATTAAGAACGGCTGGTCGGATGTCGATGCCATTGTCGCCACTCCCGATATGATGGGCAGTCTTGGCCGACTGGGAAAAATACTCGGTCCCAAGGGCCTTATGCCCAACCCCAAAGCCGGCACGGTCACTCAGGATATCGCCAAGGCTGTCAAGGATTTGAAAGCCGGTAAAATCGAGTATCGTGTTGATAAGACCGGCAATATTCATTCCGGTGTCGGTAAACTCACTTTTACTGATGAGCAATTGCTGGAAAACACTAAAACTTTCCTGAACGCGGTTATGCGAGCCAAACCGGCCACCGCCAAAGGGACTTACATGAAAAATGCCTCGGTTTGCTCCACGATGGGACCCGGGGTAAAACTCGATACAGCTGAAGTCATGACTTTTGGCAGGTAGGGTGATATGCCGACTAAAGAAAAAGAAAATCAAATAGCTCTTCTCAAAGAGAAATTGACCACAGCCAACAGTGTCATTGTTGCCGATCATACGGGAATAAATGTCGCCGATCTGACTGTGCTCAGGCGAGACCTGAGAAAATCCAACGCCGAATTCAAAGTTGCCAAGAACACTTTGTTGCGTATCGCCGCCCGGGAATCGAATATGGAAAATGTCAACCAATACTTTGTTGGTCCAACCTCGATGATTTTCGGGTTTGACGATCCATCCGTTCCGGCAAAGATAATCTTTGAATTTACCAAAAAAACAGATATCCCGAAAGTTAAGGCGTTTATCCTGGATAAACAGCTGTTGACTGTTGAAGATTATAAAAAAATAGCCCAACTACCGTCCAAAGAGGTGGTTTTGGCTATGGTTGTAGGCGCGGTCAGCGGACCGATATTAGGTTTTGTGATTACTTTAGATGGTGTCACGAGGAAATTTATCGGACTTCTGGACGCATTGGCTGAGAAAAGGAAATAGCGATTTATAGGGTAAGGACGACGCTTCTGACTGAGGGAATCCGCCACTGATTTTTCAGTCCGTCCCCGTACCTGTAAATTTTTTGACGGTGGCAAATAGCAGGAACATTGATAACAAACAGGATAGTAGAGGTTGACAATGGCTGATAAAGTACAAGATGCTTTTGAAATTATCAAAGGCATGACGGTGATAGAATTATCTGATCTTTCGAAAAAGATGCAGGATGAATTTGGGATTTCGGCTGCCCTGGCGGCGGCTCCAGCGGCGGCCGCCAATGGCGCCGGCGCCGCGGCTGTCGAGGAAGAACAGACCGAGTTTAACGTCGTTCTTGAGTCGGTTGGCGACAAGAAAATTCAGGTTATTAAAGCTGTACGCGAACTTACCAGCCTGGGTTTGAAAGAGGCCAAAGATCTCGTCGACGGAGCCCCAAGCAACGTTAAAGAGGCTGTATCGAAGGAAGAAGCAGAGGCCGCCAAAGCGAAGCTGGAAGAGGCGGGTGCTTCTGTTCAGATTAAATAGTTTTTTAATTAATCTTAGAGGGAGCATTCCGGGAGGAACTTCGTGAGTTCTAACAACGGAACTAATCGTGTCTCTTTTTCAAAATTAGAGACGGTTTTGGAATTGCCGCATCTGCTGGCAGTCCAAACGCAATCATTTGAAGATTTTCTGCAGGGTTCTGTCGATCCCGATAAGCGGGCCAAGCAGGGTTTGCAGGAAGTCTTTCAATCAATTTTTCCTATAACCGATGTTCATGAAATTCGGTCGTTGGAATTCGTGCGCTATTCTATTGACGAACCGCGGTATTCGATAGTCGAATGCCAGGAACGTAATATGAGCTATGGCGCCCCGCTTAAAGCGACACTTCGACTGGTTACTCGTGAAACCGAACCTGACGCTCAGGTCGCCACCGCCAAAATAAAGGATATCATCGAACAGGATGTATTCCTGGGCGAGCTGCCCCTGATGACTGAAAAGGGCACCTTTATTATCAATGGGGCCGAGCGGGTGATCGTAAGTCAGCTTCACCGTTCTCCAGGCGTGTTTTTCGATGAAACCGTTCATCCCAACGGCAAGAAACTGTTTTCCGCCCGCATAATACCCTATCGCGGTTCATGGGTCGAATTTACGCTGGATGTGAATGATCTCATGTTCGTTCATATCGATTCACGACGGAAACTCACCGCGACCACTATCTTAAGAGCGGTCGGGTTCTCATCGGATGAGGATTTAATCAAGCAGTTCTGCAAGGTTGTCGAGGAATCGTTCACTTCGAAAAAAGCGCCGAAGCTGATAGACCGCTATACCGCCGCGCCGGTGGTTGACCCATCTACGGGCGAAGTGATTATTGAGGCGGCGGAGAAATTGACTGAAGCCGACGCGACCAAACTGATTGAACTGAAAATCTCAAGCATCAAACTTGTGGATATCGATCTGTCCCGGGAAACGCCGATTATACTTAATACGATCGCTAAAGACAAAAAAGATAAAATCCGCAGCGAAGACGACGCTTTACAGCGTCTGTATTCGTTAATTCGGCCCGGCGACGCTCCCACCAGCGAGTTGGCCAAGAGTATGCTGGAAAAAATGTTTTTCAATCCCAAGCGATATGATCTCGGCGAAGTCGGGCGATACATGATCAATCAGCGGCTCAACCTGAATATCCCGGTGGAACAAACCGTACTCGATAGAAAAGATTTTATCGCTATTGTCGAATACCTTATCGATCTGCGCAATGGGCGCGGCGATGTCGATGATATCGATCATTTAGGCAACAGGCGCTCGCGTTCTGTCGGCGAATTATTGAGCAATCAGTTCTCGGTCGGCTTATCGCGCATGGCCAGGACGATTAAAGAACGAATGAACTTGCGCGGCGATGAAACTCCCACGCCTCACGAGTTGGTAAATGCCCGTACCGTTTCATCGGTTATTGACGCGTTTTTTGGTTCCTCCCAGCTATCGCAATTCATGGATCAAACAAATCCATTGGCCGAACTTACTCATAAACGCCGATTGTCCGCGCTCGGACCGGGCGGCTTGACCAGAGAGAGGGCCGGCTTTAAAGTTCGCGACGTGCATCATACGCATTACGGCAGGATGTGCCCGATTGAAACTCCTGAAGGTCCCAATATCGGCTTGATAACTTCACTTGCGTCATATGCCAGAATAAACAAATATGGTTTTTTGGAGACGCCTTATCGTAAGGTTGTTAAAGGCAAAGTTACTAAAGATATCGATTATCTCACGGCCGATGTCGAAGACCGGTATATGGTTGCTCAAGCCAATGAGCCACTGGAAAAAGACGGCCGTTTCGTAAATAAAATTATTACCGCCCGAAATCGCGGCGACCTGATGCCGGTTGACCCCGGTGAAATAACCTATATGGATGTGGCGCCCGTGCAATTGGTTTCGGTGGCGGCGGCTTTGATTCCTTTTCTCGAACACGATGACGCGAACCGCGCTTTGATGGGCTCGAACATGCAGAGACAGGCCGTGCCGCTTTTGGAAACGGAATCGCCGATTATAGGAACCGGCATCGAATACAAAGCGGCGGTCGATTCTTACGCTGTTGTCACGGCCAGAAGATCCGGTACGGTCGAATTCGTGTCGGCGGATCAGATATTAATAAAACCCGATTTAACGGGCGAGGCCAAGGCCCTGGATATTTCCGAATTTGATGAATATCGTTTGCAGAAGTTCGCCCGGTCAAACCAGGATACCTGTGTTGGCTACAAGCCAATAATTAAGGTCGGTCAGAAAATTAAAGCCAACCAACCAATCGCCGATGGTCCGGGAACCGATAAGGGTGAACTTGCCCTGGGCAAAAATGTATTGGTCGGGTTCATGCCCTGGCGCGGGTATAATTTTGAGGACGCCATAATCGTCTCCGAAAGGATGATCAGCCAGGATGTGTTTACCTCGATTCATATCGAAGAATTCGAAATTCAAGTCAGAGATACCAAAAGGGGCGCCGAGGAAATAACTCGTGAAATCCCGAATGTATCCGAAGAAGCGCTGGTAAATCTCGACGAGACCGGCATAGTCCGGGTCGGCGCCGAGGTGGAAGCCGGCGATATCCTGGTCGGTAAAGTTACGCCTAAAGGTGAAACCGAGCTGTCCCCCGAAGAGCGACTGCTAAGAGCCATTTTCGGAGAGAAAGCCGGCGATGTGCGGGATGCCTCGCTTAAGGCTCCCCCGGGAATGAAGGGAATCGTAATCGATACCAAGATGTTTTCCCGGAAGAAACGATCGGACGAAGCCAAGAAACAAGAGCGGAATGAAATTTCGAAAATAAAACGCAATTTCGCCAAGCAGATCGACTATATTCTGGATTTGCGTAATAAAAAATTGGCTCAGATTCTCGATGGTCAAACCGCGCGATCTATCAGAAGCGATAACGGTGAAGTTATTGTCAAGCCCGGGACCAAGATCAAGGAAGATACTTTTGATCACTGCAAGAGCCATACCCTGATAACAGACAATGGTTTCGTAGCCGATGAGAAGCTGAATAATCGAGCTTCAAAACTTTGCTACCAGGCTAAAGAACTGGTCATTAAGAAAGAAGCGCAGCAGGAGATAGATGTCGAAAAAATCGTCCGCGGAGCTGAACTTCCTCCGGGCGTCGTCCAGTTGGTGAAAGTTAAAGTCGCCACCAAGCGGCATCTGTCGGTTGGCGATAAAATGGCCGGACGTCACGGGAATAAAGGCGTAATCGCCAAAATAGTGCCGCTTGAGGATATGCCATATTTGCCTGATGGTCGTCCGCTTGATATTCTGCTCAATCCACTGGGTGTTCCTTCGCGTATGAATGTCGGCCAGCTTTTGGAAACTCATTTGGGTTGGGCGGCTCAGGAATTAGGCATAAAAATCGCTACACCCGTTTTCGATGGCGCATCGCTGACCGAAATCAAGGGGTATCTCAAGAAAGCGAACTTGCCCGAGTCCGGCAAATCAATTGTCTATGATGGCTTGACCGGTAATCCGTTTGATAAAGAGATTACAGTTGGCTGTATTTATATGATGAAGCTTTCGCATCTGGTGGATGATAAGATTCACGCTCGTTCGATCGGGCCTTATTCGCTGGTCACTCAGCAGCCGCTGGGCGGTAAAGCTCAGTTCGGCGGCCAGAGGTTCGGCGAGATGGAAGTCTGGGCTTTGTACGCCTATGGCGCGGCCCATATTTTACAGGAGATGTTGACTGTCAAATCTGATGATGTTACGGGGCGATCCCGGATTTACGAAGCAATCGTCAAAGGCGAGAACCCTCCGGAACCGGGTGTACCCGAATCGTTTAATGTGTTAGTCAAAGAATTGCAGTCTTTGGGGCTCGATGTTGAACTGGTTGAAAAATGATGATATCGAGGGGATTTTTAATGCATAAGCAAAGGAGACTTTAGGTGGTCGATCCTTTCGCTAAGAATCAGAGAAAGCCATCGGATTTTGCCGCTATGAAAATCCAGTTGGCATCGCCTGAGGCCATAAGAAGTTGGTCATATGGCGAGGTTACCAAACCTGAAACTATTAACTATCGGTCTTTTAAGCCCGAAAGGGAAGGTCTTTTCTGCGAGAGAATTTTCGGTCCGGTCAAGGATTGGGAATGCAACTGTGGAAAATACAAACGGATTCGATTTAGAGGTATCGTTTGTGATAGGTGCGGGGTTGAAGTTACTCAATCAAAGGTCCGTCGCGAGAGAATGGGTCATATCGAATTGGCCGTACCGGTCACTCATATCTGGTACACCCATTCCCTGCCGTCACGTATAGGGCATCTTCTGGCCATGACGGTCAAATCACTTGAGCGGATAATTTATTACCAATCATATGCGATAATCGATCCCGGCAACACATCTCTGCAGTACAAAGAGATCATCTCCGAGGAAGAATATTTCGAATTAGAAGAATCCGGCAAGGAATTCGTCGCCAAGATGGGCGCGGAAGCCATTCGTGATCTGTTACGCGGCCTGGATATGGAGGAACTGGCCATATCGCTTAGAGCCCAGGTCAAGGTGGAAACTTCCGTCCAGCGAAAAAAGGACACGCTAAAAAGACTTCGTGTTATTGAAGCTTTCCGTCAATCCGATAACAAGCCGGAATGGATGGTTATGGATGTTATCCCGGTCATCCCGCCGGATTTACGTCCTTTGGTTCCCCTTGAAGGCGGCCGTTTTGCCACCTCCGATTTGAACGACCTTTACCGACGCGTCATCAACCGGAATAACCGGCTGAAAAAGCTGATCGAAATTAAGGCGCCTGAAGTAATTCTGCGAAACGAAAAAAGAATGCTCCAGGAAGCGGTCGACGCCCTTCTGGACAATGGCCGTCGCAGCCGCTCGGTTCGCGGCGATTCCAAGCGTCCCCTCAAATCATTATCGGATTTATTGAAAGGCAAACAGGGCAGATTCCGGCAAAACCTGCTGGGTAAAAGAGTTGACTATTCCGGCCGTTCGGTAATTGTGGTCGGGCCTGAGTTGAAACTTCATCAATGCGGTCTGCCCAAGAGCATGGCTCTGGAGTTATTCAAACCGTTTATCATACATAAGCTCGAAGAAAAAGGCTATGTCCAAACCGTCAAATCGGCCAAACGTCTGGTCGAACGCGAACGACCTGAAGTCTGGGATATATTAGAAGAAATTATTCGCGATCATCCGATTATGTTGAACCGCGCGCCGACTCTACACTTGTTGGGAATTCAAGCTTTCTATCCGGTTCTGGTTGAAGGCAAGGCTATCAGATTGCATCCGCTGGTTTGCGCCGCCTTTAACGCCGACTTTGACGGCGACCAGATGGCGGTGCACGTTCCGTTATCGTTTGAGGCGCAGCTTGAGGCTCGTATGCTGATGCTGTCGGTTAACAATTTGCTGTTGCCGTCTTCGGGCAAACCTGTAGCGGTACCTTCGCAGGATATCGTTCTGGGTTGCTACTTCCTTACCAATACGCGCAAAAATGTCAAGGGCGAAGGTAAAGCATTCAGCAATGAGCATCAGGTTGTTTATGCTAATTCCGTCGATGAAGTCGAACTTCATGCTTTGATTAAAGTGAAGATTGATGGAATCAAAGGCTTGGTGGAGACGACCCCGGGCCGAATTATTTTCAACGAGATCATACCGAAAGGGCTGGGTTTCTTCAACGATGTCGCCAATAAGTCGAATATCGAAAAGCTGGTTTCCAGATCGTACAACTTATTGGGCATGGCGCCAACCGCGACATTTTTGGATAGACTAAAAACCCTCGGATTTGAATACGCCACGCTTGGCGGCATAACAATAAGCGTCGAGGATCTCGTTATACCCGAGGAAAAAAGCCGGCTGGTTAAAAAGGCTTTTAAAGAAGTTGAAAAGATAACCAATATGCATCAACGGGGTTCGATCACCAACGGCGAACGCTATAATAAGGTGATCGATACCTGGACTACCACCACTTCCGAGGTTACCGAAGCACTGTTTAAAAATTTGGAAACGCTCGATGAGGGTTTCAATCCGGTCTATATGATGGCCAACTCGGGCGCCCGGGGATCGAAAGACCAGGTCCGTCAGTTGGCCGGTATGCGCGGCTTGATGGCCAAACCGCAGAAGAAAATAGTCGGACAAATAGGTGAAATTATCGAAACCCCGATTATAGCTAATTTCCGTGAAGGTTTAACCGTGCAGGAGTACTTTATATCAACGCACGGCGCCCGCAAAGGCTTGGCCGATACTGCCTTAAAAACCGCTGACGCCGGTTATCTCACTCGACGGCTGGTTGATGTCTCCCAGGATGTTATTATTACCGAGGATGATTGCAACACGATTTTGGGGATGGATGTTTCCGCTTTAAAAGAGGGTGAAGAAGTTATCGAATCTTTATCTGACCGTATTCAAGGCAGGGTAGCCCAGGAAGATATCATTCATCCTATTACCGATGAGGTACTGGCGGAAATCGGTGAGATGATCACCGAAGACGCGGCCAAGCTCATTGAAGAATCGGGATTGGAATCAGTCTACATTCGTTCGGTTTTAACTTGCGAATCCCGAAGGGGCGTCTGTGCCGCCTGTTATGGCTCAAACCTTGCCACCAACAAGAAAGTCGATATAGGTGAAGCGGTTGGAGTAATTGCCGCCCAATCAATCGGCGAACCCGGCACGCAGTTGACCTTGAGAACATTCCATATCGGCGGTACCGCGTCGGTAATCGCCGAGCAATCAAAAATAGTCGCCCGGTCCGAAGGTAAAATCGAGATGGAAAATGTTCGGGCGGTGCCAGGCGAAACAGAAGATGAACAGATTGTATTATCTTCGAACGGCGAGATTAGAATAGTCGATGAGAAAAAGCGCGTTCGTCAGAAATTCTCCGTACCGTACGCGTCACATCTTAGAATTGCGGACGGCCAGGATATCGAAAAAGACCAGGTGGTTTTCGAATGGGATCCCCATATTAACTTTATTTTAACTGACAAAGCCGGTATCGTCGAATTTGTCGATATTATCGAAAATGTTACTTTCAGGGAAGAGCTGGATGAATCTACCGGATTATCGGGCAGGGTGATTATTGAACAAAAAGACAAGACTCTTCGTCCGCAAATGATGATAGTCAATGACAAAGGCAAACGAATCGCCAATTATCCCATACCGACCGGGTCGAACCTTATCGCCAAAGACGGGCAGAAAGTCAAAGCCGGCGATACACTTGTCAAAATCCCCCGTGAAATCTATAAAACAAAAGATATCACAGGCGGTCTGCCCCGGGTTGCGGAGCTTTTTGAAGCAAGGATACCAAAAGATCCGGCGGTCGTGTCGGAAATAGATGGTACCGTCGAATATGGCAAGATTATCAGAGGAAACCAGCAGATATTGATACATGCCGAGCATGAAGAGGTTAAGGAGTACTTGGTTCCGCACGGTAAGCACATGAGAGTCCATAATGGGGATATTGTGCGCGCCGGCGAAAGATTGTGCGAAGGACCGATTAATCCGCACGACATTCTGAGAATCAAAGGTCCGAACGACGTCCAGGAGTACCTGGTTAATGAGATTCAAGAGGTTTACCGCCTTCAGGGTGTGAAAATAAACGATAAACACATCGAGGTTATCGTGCGGCAAATGTTGCAGAAAGTCAAGGTTGAGGAAGTCGGCGATACCAGTTTTCTTGAAGGCGATCAGGTGGATAAAATCAAGCTTAACGATGAGATTCAAAAGGTTATATCCGAAGGTGGAGAACCAGCTACATATACGCCATTGCTGATGGGGATAACCAAAGCGGCTCTTTCGACCGAAAGCTTCATTTCGGCTGCCTCATTCCAGGAAACGACTAAAGTTCTCACCGAAGCCGCGATCAATGGGCGGCGGGACAACTTGATCGGTTTGAAAGAAAACGTCATTATCGGCCATCTGATTCCGGCAGGCACCGGACTGGAGATGTACAGGAAGCTTGAATTAATCGAGGACAAAGAACCTGAAGAAATCGAGAAAGAGACCGAAACTATTGGTTAAAAAGTCCTTGACTTTGAATTTGGTAAGTATATATTGAAATTTTATTTTTGATTTATGGAGGTCTGATTGCCGACAATAAGCCAGTTGATAAGAAAGCCGAGAAGAAGGATTCTCACGAAGCCGACCACGCCGGCCCTAAAGGGATGTCCTCAGAGACGGGGTGTTTGCACCAGGGTTTACACATCCACGCCGAAGAAGCCGAATTCCGCTTTGCGTAAAGTGGCGCGTGTCAAGCTGACTAATGGTATCGAGGTTACGGCTTATATCCCTGGCGAGGGTCATAACCTTCAGGAACACTCAATCGTACTTATCAGGGGCGGCCGTGTGAAAGATTTGCCCGGAGTTCGTTATCATATTATTAGGGGAACTCTGGATACGGCCGGAGTTAATGATCGTAAACAAAGCCGGTCCAAGTACGGCGTTAAGAAACCGAAGAAATAAAGACTGCCGAGGTCGAATTGCCAAGAAGAAACGCACCGCAAAAACGGGAAAAAATGCCTGATCCCCGCTATAATCTTACTCTGGTGGCGCAGTTTGTGAATTGTTTGATGGAGCGGGGCAAAAAACAGGTAGCCGAAAGAATTTTTTACGATGCTATGGATATTATCCAGCAAAAAACGAATCAGCAGCCGCTGGATGTATTTCATAAGGCATTGAATAATGTTAAACCTTTATTGGAGGTAAAGTCCCGCCGTGTAGGCGGCGCCAATTACCAAGTGCCGGTCGAGGTCAGACCCGGTCGCCGGACAGCCCTGGCTATCAGATGGATGATAGGCTACGCTGATGGCAGATCGGAAAAGACCATGTCCGATAAGCTGGCCAATGAGATCCTCGCCGCTGCCAAAAACGAAGGCGCGGCTATTAAGAAAAAAGAGGATACCCATAAAATGGCTGAAGCTAACAAGGCATTTGCGCATTTTCGTTGGTAGGCGGGAAGAGCTTGTACTTAGACGATTCTTTTTACATAGCTGGAAACTAAATTAACCGGAAATCATCCACTGCGATGTGGTGACCCGGAACGTAGTGTTTCCGATATGGTCAAGCAAGCAGTGGATTTTTTTATGCAAATGAGTCTGGAAAAAACGAGAAATATCGGGATTATGGCGCATATAGACGCCGGTAAGACAACGACTACCGAGCGTATTCTATATTATGCCGGCCGGACTCACCGCATCGGCGAGGTCGATGACGGCGCCGCTGTTATGGACTGGATGGACCTCGAAAAAGAACGCGGCATTACCATAACCTCGGCTGCCACTACGATTTATTGGCATGATCATCGAATTAATATTATCGATACGCCCGGCCATGTGGATTTCACCGTCGAGGTCGAACGCTCGCTTAGGGTTCTCGATGGGGCTATCGCGCTGTTCTGCTCGGTAGGCGGAGTCGAGCCGCAATCGGAAACGGTCTGGCGTCAAGCGGATAAATACAGGGTTCCCCGGGTTGCCTATGTCAACAAGATGGACAGGGTTGGGGCGGACTTTTTCCGGGCTGTCGACATGATGAAAAAACGACTGGGCGCTAACGCCGTGCCCATCCAAATCCCTATCATGACCGGCGATGTCTTTACCGGCATCATTGATATTATTGGCATGACCGCCCGGACTTTCAATGAGGAATCACTCGGGGCCGAATTCTATGATGATAAAATCCCCGACTCGTTATTACCTTTGGCGCGAAAAGTACGGGAAGAGCTTTTAGAAAATTTATCCGATTATGATGATGAGCTTTTAGGCAAATTTATTAATAATGAACCTATTGAAATTGATGAAATAAATAAAGCTTTAAGAAAAGCGACGCTGGATTTAAAAGTTTTTCCGGTGATGTGCGGATCGTCCTTTAAGAATAAAGGAGTCCAAAAACTTCTCGATGCCGTAGTCGACTATCTGCCATCGCCTTTAGATTTGCCCCCGGTCGACGGAATTGAACCGCAGACAAAGAAAAAAATCTCCCGCAAATCCTCTCCGGATGAGCCGTTTTCAGCGCTTGTATTCAAAATTATTACCGATCCATATGTTGGCAAATTGACATATTTTCGGGTTTATTCCGGCGAACTGAAAGCCGGTTCTTATGTTTATAATCCCTCTACTGATAAAACCGAAAGAGTTTCGCGTCTGTTATTAATGCATTCGAATAAGAAAAACGATCTCAGGGAAATCACCGCCGGTGATATTGTTGCCGGTATCGGTTTTAAGAATACTTCGACCGGCGATACGATATGCGATAAAGACCATCCGATCATTCTTGAGCAAATGGTTTTTCCCGAGCCGGTAATTTTTATCGCGATTGAACCCAAGACTAAAGCCGATCAGGAAAAACTCGCCAACGCCTTGGCCCGCTTGGCGGAAGAGGACCCGACATTTAAAATAAAACAGGATCAGGATACCGGTCAGACGATTATTTCCGGCATGGGGGAATTGCACCTGGAAATCATCATCGATCGAATGGTGAGAGAATTCAAGGTTTCGGCCAACGTGGGTAAACCCCAAGTTGCCTATAAGGAAACTATTACCAAGACAGTACAGTGCGAAGCTCGATTTGTCAAACAAACAGGCGGGCATGGCCAATACGGTCATGTTAAGCTTCGCCTGGAGCCGACCGCGCCGGGGACCGGCTTTATGTTCGAGAGCGCTATAACCGGCGGGGTAATCCCCAATGAATTTATTCCGGCGGTTGAACGGGGAATCAAGGAAGCGCTCGATAATGGTATTGTCGCCGGCTATCCAACTGTCGATGTAAAAGCGGTTTTGATTGACGGCAGTTATCACGAAGTCGACTCATCGGAGTTGGCGTTCAGGATTGCCGGTTCGATGGCTTTTCAGGATGGCGCCAGAAAAGCATCGCCTGTTCTATTAGAGCCGGTGATGGATGTTGAAGTGGTGGTGCCGGAAGAATATCTGGGCGATGTCATTGGCGATTTGCAATCACGCCGCGGTAAAATCGAAGGCATAGCGCAGCGACCCGATGCCAAATTAGTCGCCGGTGAAGTTCCTTTATCGGAGATGTTCGGCTATGCCACCAGGCTGCGATCGCTGTCTCAGGGGCGAGCGGTTTATTCGATGCAGTTTTCCCATTATTCGAAAATGCCCCAACAGGCCAGCAAAAAAATCGTTGAACGGATACGGGGGTTTGTCTATCAGGACAAATAAGCTTGGAGAATTTTGAAAATAATAGTTAAGTCAAATAAAGTTAAGGAGTGAACTGATGGCCAAGGCTAAATATGAGCGAACGAAGCCTCACGTGAATGTGGGTACAATCGGTCACGTGGATCATGGCAAGACGACGTTGACGGCGGCGATGACGATGGTATTGAGTCGCAAGGGTACGGCGAGTGTACGGGATTTTGATTCGATTGACAATGCTCCGGAAGAGAAGGAGCGTGGTATAACGATCGCGACGGCGCATGTAGAGTACGAGACGGACAAGCGTCACTACGCGCACGTTGACTGTCCGGGACACGCTGACTACGTGAAGAACATGATCACGGGTGCGGCTCAGATGGATGGAGCGATATTGGTGGTGAGCGCGGCGGACGGGCCGATGCCTCAGACGCGGGAGCATATATTGTTGGCGCGTCAGGTAGGCGTGCCGTATATCATCGTGTACATGAATAAGGTGGATCAGGTAGACGATCCGGAGTTATTGGATTTGGTTGAGCTTGAGGTTCGGGATTTATTGACGCAGTATCAGTTTCCGGGAGATGAGATACCCGTTATTCGTGGTTCGGCGTTGGAGGCGATGACCAAGGGGCCGGACATGAGCATACCGTATGAGGATCCGGCTTTCAAGAGCATCCGGGAGTTGGTGGACGCGATCGACAGTTATATACCGGAGCCGCAGCGGGATGTCGACAAGCCGTTTTTGATGCCGGTCGAGGATGTATTTTCGATCACGGGCCGGGGCACGGTCGGTACCGGTAGAGTAGACCGGGGCAAGATCAAGTCGGGCGACGCGGTTGAGCGAGTTGGTATCAAGGAGACGCGCAAGACGGTAGTGACGGGTGTGGAGATGTTTCGGAAGTTGTTGGATTACGCGCAGGCGGGCGACAATGT
>CAZFSN010000058.1:0-14790 GCA_964521815.1 uncultured Ignavibacteria bacterium
AGGGCAAAAATACGGCGCGACAACGAATATTCAGAGGCATTCGTCGTCGCGCCTTCTAATTTATCGCTTCGGATCAGGCTTTTTAAAGAAGATCAACGCAGTCTTTGAGCTTCTCCGAACGGGTACGATGGCGTAGTTTTTTGAGAGCCTTAGCTTCTATTTGACGTATTCTTTCGCGGGTTAAATCGAATATCAGCCCTACCTCTTCCAGCGTTCGCGGCATGCCGTCCCGCATACCGAAACGGAGGCGGATTACCTCTTCCTCCCGTTTAGTCAGGGTGTGAAGGACTTTTTCGAGTTGATCCTGCAGATACACGAAAGATGCTTTGCCCGATGTTGTCGAAAACTGGGGATCGGCGATCAAATTAAATATTTGATTTTCCTCGTCATCCCCCAGAGGTTTGGAAAGCGACACGGTCTGAGGAATCATCTGCATGATATCTTCGATCTTATCCTCCGGAAAACCGGATTGTTTGGAGATCTCCTTAATATCCGGCCGGCGGCCTAATTTCTGGAACAGGTTTTGCGATGCTTTGGCCACTCGTCCATATTGGCTGTTCAAGTACATGGGAGTCCGGATTGTCTTGGCCTGCTCGGCCAACGATCTGGTGATAGCTTGACGGATCCACCAGGAGGCGTAGGTTCCGAACTTGAAGCCTTTGGTGTAATCGAATTTATCGACCGCTTTGACCAGTCCCGAATTGCCTTCCTGAACCAGGTCCATAAACTCCATACCGCGCCCGATATAGCGCCGGGCTATCGAAATCACCAGGCGCATGTTGGCTTCGATCATTATCCGTTTGGCTTTGTCAAGTTCTCTCTCCAGAAAGCGCAAACGCCGTCTGACTCTGTCCAATTCATCGGCCGGCAATTCCTCGGCGAATAAGTATTCGGCAGGATCTTTATCTATCAGTTCAGGCAAGCTGTTTCGAGGTTTGCGAAATACCCGGCCATCTACCGCGCGTTTCTTGAATACCTTGGTCAGATTTTCCAAAAATTCGAGATTGAAGTTGAATTTCTCGACTTCGCTCATCAGCTTTTTGCGCAACTGACATCGCCAGCGCAGTTGCTCCGCAAGCACAGCCTGCGAATGTTCGCTCAGCTGCTTATTAGCTTCATCGACAATTTTGCCGATTTTCTTCAGACGGCTGATGACATTGGATCTTTCCCGCATAATATTTTCCGGCGCGAACCAGCGACATGTTTCGGGCGAAACAATATCCTCCAGCCTTATTTCCTTATTAATCAGTTTTTCCTGGCATTCCAGCATTTTTTCGAGAACGGCCAGCGATGAGAAGATAATCTCTTTTATACTGATTTTATGAGTTTCGATTCGCCGAGCGACTGTTACTTCCTGTTCTCTGGTGAGGATATTATACCGTCCCAGATCCTTGAAATACGCCCAGGCCGTATCTCCGCCGGCATCCGTGACTTCCAGATCCTTACGAACCTGGATATCCTCCAGGGCGGCTGAATCGGTCTCCTCGAATTCATCTGATACCTCTTCCGAGATGTTATCAGTCTGTTCAGGTAAATCCGGTTCTAACTCGTCCGGCATTTAAACCACCTTTCGGTTTGCGACATTTTGCAGATCACGATATTCTCGAGTAAGTTTTTCCAATTCTTGTTCCTCCCCCTCCTTCTCGGCATCGACCATCTCGGCCCTGATCAAAGCCAGACGATCTAGTACCTGAAATTTCTTAAATGACAAAAGCAGTTCCGAAAATCGCACATCCGGCGCAGCACCGCCGGTTTCCAGCAAGATGATCTCGGTAATCTTTCGCCGAATAATATCATCCGGAAACAGCTCAAGGAAATCGCCGACTGAAAATCCGGCGCAATTCATTGAAGCCAACTTCTTATAAATTTCGCTGTGCGTCGATTCGATAAAATTATCGGATTTTATTATAGTCAAACTCTCTTTAATATATGATGGGTTAGAGAATAAAAAGCTCAGAAAAGTCATCTCAAACCCCTTACGGCCAATTACACCCGTTGTTGCTTTAGGACTATGACTATGCTTCTTTGGCGCATTGAATTTGGCCGCGACCGTAGCCGGCAATTTAAAAACCTCGATAGCCTTGCGCGTGAACAGCTCGTGCTTTAATTCATCATCTATACCCGAGGCGGTTTCTATCATCGAATTGATAACTTTCTCCTGCCGCGATATGGGCAGATTCGCGAACTTATCGGGCAAAGATTGTTTTATGAACTCAAGGTATGGCATGGCCGATTCTATTAAGCGCGATAACTCATCCGGCCCTTTTTCACGAATAAAACTATCGGGATCAAAGCCTTCAGGCAAACGGACAATATATGGGTCCAGGCCGGAGTTATATAATACATCGATAGCCCTGAATGTGGCTTTCAAGCCGGCCGAATCGGCATCATATAAAAGTACTATCTCACCGCAGAAACGAGCCAACAATGACGCCTGGTTGGCGGTGAAACCGGTTCCGGAAACGGCCACGATATTTTTAATATCAGCCTGATATAACGAAATAAAATCGAAATACCCTTCGGTAATAATCGCTTTACCGATATCTCTGATATAGTTTTTAGACCAATTCAAGCCATATAATACCGAACCTTTATGATATATTTGTGTTTCGGGCGAATTAAGATATTTCGGGCCTTCCTCATCGCTTAATGCCCGCCCGCCGAAACCAATCACCCGGCCTGAAATATTTTTTATCGGGAACATCAGCCTGTTACGGAATTTATCATAGTAGCCCTGCTGCTTATCCTTTTTTACCAGAAGACCGGCTTTCTCGAATTCAGCGGGAGACAGTTTGTCTTTGATAAAAGCGCTGTACAGATTATCCCAGCCGGGCGGGGCGAAACCGAGTTGAAGCTCATCGATAATCGAATCATTGACATCGCGTGATTTGAGATATTCATAAGCCACGGAATTTTTCAGGTTCCTGATATATAAATTATGCGCGTATTCAATGGCTTTATAAATACGGCTCGCCGGCGAATCCCCGGTTTCTTTTTCGACTATTTCGATACCGGCCCTTCGAGCGAGAAATTTAATGGCATCGGGATATTCGAGATTTTCATGGCGCATGATAAAACCGATAGCGTTGCCCGACGCGCCGCAGCCGAAGCAATGATAGAAATTCTTGGCCGGCACGACCGTGAACGAGGGCGTTTTCTCCTTGTGAAACGGGCATAAACCGACATAGTCCTTGCCCGCCCGTTTCAGGGTAACGTACTCGTTGATCAAGTCGAGAATATCGGTATCGTTTTTAATTCTCTCAACGATATCTTCGGCAATATATCCGGCCATACTCAGTCTTTCTTTATCTCCACGATCGTGACTCCATAAGAACCTTCGTTCCATTCGCCCAGGCGAAATGATTTTACCCGCCAGTGGTTCTTGAGATGGTTCTGAATCTTGGTCCGTAAAGCCCCGGTGCCTTTGCCATGAATAATCGAAACCCTGTCCAATCCGGCCAGCGAGACTTCGTCCAGGTATCTATCGAGCGCCGGTTGAGCCTCATCGAATGTCAAACCTCTTAAATCAATTTGCAGTTCCGGGGTCGATTCGACATAGGCGGTAGATCCGGAAAAAGATTGCGCTGAAGAATGAGTCTCATCCCGGCTGAATAATTTGCGAAGGTCAGTCAACAGTACCACATTGCCAATCCTGACTTTTACCCGACCGCTTTTATCGGGTTTTTCCACTATTTCTCCGGACGCCTGCATATCGGGAAGATAAACCTTTTCGCCGACTCTTCCGATGGCGGCGCGGCGATTACCGGCCGGCTCGAATTTCTTTAACTGCTGTTTGATCTCTTTTGTCTTCTCTTCGGTTTTATGTTTAACTTCGCGAAGCGCTTCGACTTTTTTCTCGGAACGCTTGGCTTGTTCGATAAGATAGTCGATCTCGGACCTGGCCTCGCGGATTAATAATTCCGCTTCTTCCAGCGATTCCTTTTTAATTCGTTTTTTCTCTATTTCAAAATTTTCGATTTTGTCATTATATTCTCTGGCCGCCGATTCATGAGCCAGACGGTTTTCCTCGGCCTGGTGAAGCTTTTCATCGGTGGCTTGCAGCTTTTCCGAAAGTTCCGTGATAATAACCGACAGCTTTAACTCAGATCGATCGATGAGCGATTCGGCGCGATTGGTTATAGCATCGTCTATGCCCAGCTTGCGGGCGGTTTCTATGGCGTATGACAGGCCGGGCACTCCCATCCTGAAACGATAGGTCGGTTTCATTTTCTGAGTATCGAAATCAAGCGAACCGTTTTCGATATTATGATTGCTGACTGCCAGCGATTTCAATTTGCCGTGATGAGTCGTGACTATCGATAAAATACCCCGTTCGGTCAAATTTTCGATAATTGCCTGACCTAAGGCGGCGCCCTCATCCGGATCGGTACCCGCGCCGATCTCATCCAAAAGAACAAGGCAATCGGAAGTGGCGCGCGTAAGGGCATTCATTATGTTCTTAAGATGAGCCGAAAAAGTCGATAGCGACGCTTCCAATGATTGTTCATCGCCGATATCGGCATAAATATCGCTGAATATCGAAACGGTCGAGCCCTCGGCCGCCGGAATAAACATCCCCGATTGAGCCAGACAGCAAAGCAAACCGACTGTTTTCAAAGCCACGGTTTTGCCGCCGGTGTTCGGTCCGGTGATAACCAGGGTGGTAAAATCCCTGCCCAGTTCGAGATCGAGCGGTACCGTGTCGCTGGTGCCATTTTGTTTATCCCGCCATTTCAAGAGCGGATGGTAGCCCCGTTTTATATTAATGTAGCAATCCTGATTTATCAAAGGCCGGGTGCATTTTAATTTGATGGCAAACCTGGCTCTGGCGGAATACAAATCAAGCTGAACGAGTATTTGAACATTAGTTTTAATGGATTCGAGTTTTTCCAAAATCATATCGGTCAAATGCCTCAAAATTCGGTAAACTTCCTGTTTTTCGGCGGCGAGAAGTTCGCGATAGTTATTATTCAGTTCAACCGTTTCAAAAGGTTCGATAAAGAAAGTCACGCCCGATGACGACCGATCATGGACCACGCCTTTGATCTTGCCCTTATCGCCTTCCCTCACCGGCAGCACGAACCGTCCATCCCTGACCGTGACGACGTTATCCGACAAATATTTCGAATATTCCGAATCGATATATGAGTTATACTTTGCTTCCAGCTTTGCCCTGGTACTCCGGATTTGCCGCCTTATGCTTTTCAACTCGGGCGAAGCGCTATCCTTAATATCGTTGGGCCGATCAACGACGTTTTCGATCTTTTCGGTAATATCGCCGCTATAGACCAAAGCCCCGGTGAGGTTTTTCAAATTCGAATACTTCTCGTCCAATTCCAAAAATCCCTTCACGATGTAAAAGAAATCGGCGACATTCGCCAACTCCGCCGGTTCCAGGACAACTCCTTCAGCGGCGCATTTTTCAACCATCAGATCGACATCACCGAAAACCAGGCTCGGCGGCCCGCCATCAACCTGATAGATTTCAAGTAATTCAGATAGGCAATCTAAAGAATTCTCTATCTGGTCAGCATTGTCAAATAGCTTGATAGTAGTTCTTTTCGCCGGCGTACTCCAGCACAGGTTTTGAATAATCTCGATTACGCGATCAAATTCCAAAACCTTAATAGTATGGGGATTCATGCGTCAAAGAAAATGTTAAGTTTCCCTCCTCGTCTTATTTTTTTTGTTTTTCGTCCCCTTTATTCGCCAGCTCAACTTTATCACCGAAATACTTGCCGATATTATTCAAAACACTCACATCCTCGGCGGAAAATCCTAAAACCTCGTTGTCGCCCGGCAAAGATTCAAAATTATCCGCGTATTGCTCTGCTTTCGAACCGAGCACGCCGCTGGTGACCTTATCTGAAAAACTGCCGCTGTTTGGGTGAAAATGTAAAGTCATATCAAACGACATGGGTACGAACTGACGTATATGTGGAGCCATCGCTGATTCATCGATTGTTTGATTGAAAGATTGGAAGGCCGGGAAAAAAATGAACATCAAAAATATCAAAGATAAAACCACGAGCCCCTTCAGCGCGCCAAAAACCGCTCCGCCGATTTTATCGGACATCTTCAGGGGACTCAATTTAACCATTTTATAGAAATAATGGCCAAGCAACTTAAAAATAAACAGTGACGCGGCAAAACAAATCACGAAACAGAAAACATAACGCGCGCTGGGAGAGACATTGAGCATTCCCTCGGTTTTAATAGCCAGCCAATCGGCATAATTCAACGCCAGAACAGCGCCGATAACCAACCCAAGAAAGGTCGTGATTTCGCGAAAGATGCCCCGTTTATAGCCAATGATTACGGTTAAAAGTAAAACAACACCTATAAAAAAATCTACCCAGTTCATACCCCCTCCGATGGGATATTACCCGTTTAATTTTTGGGACACTAATTCATTTACTTTGCGACCATCAGCCCGGCCTTTAACTTTAGGCATAAGGCTTTTCATTACCAGCCCGATATCGTTTGGAGTTGAGGCGTTGGTTTCAGCGATCACATCAGCGATTATTCTCTCCAGGTCGGTGTCGGATAACTGCTGAGGCAAATATTTATGTATCACCTCCAGCTCCGCTTTTTCTTTCGCGACCAAATCGGCGCGTGCCCCCTTTTCGAATCCTTCAATCGAATCCCGCCGTTTTTTGGCGGCGCTTGATAAAACAGCTTTAAAATCATCCTCTGTTAATTCCCGGCCTAATTCAATTTGCTTATACTTTAAATCAGACTTAAGCATACGCAACACGCCAAGAGTAATTTTATCGCCGCTTTTCATCGCGGTTTTAATGTCGTCACTGATCTTTTCGGCTGATCCCATCTGCCAACACCTAATACAACGATTTTTTCCTGGATTTCCTCCGGGCGGCGTTAAGTTTACGCTTTCTGCGATCAGACGGTTTTTCGAAGTGCTGATGTTTTTTAATATCAGCCAGAATACCGGCCTTTTCGCAGGTCTTTGTAAATCGCCTTAGTGCCTTTTCAAAGGCTTCTGTCTCACGTACCTGGACACCTGTCATTCATTCAACCCCCTTTCACCAGTTTTATCGTTAAACTTAAATATTTAAAATTCATCATAAAAACCACCTTAACTTTTGGGAAGATAATAATTTGCATAATTACCGTCAAGTCTTTTCTTTGCCCCACCATAGATTTTTTTATCAAGCTTATCTTATTGGTATATAATAAATTATAAATTATAAACCCTGTTTATTTAATATATTTCATAACATCTTGTAATATAAAGAATTAACTTTTAGGGATTTTTCAAGTAAATATAGGATGATCCTGGTGAGACTTCTGTGTCGCGGTTAATGGCTTAATCATCTAATTGTTCCCAAAATTTCTTATAGCTTAGATAGCGAAACTCGCTTATTTGACCGGTTTTGACTGCTTCTTTTATCGCGCAGCCGGGTTCAGATATGTGGGAACAATTGGCAAATCGGCAATTTTCCTCATGATCTCTTATCTCAGGGAAACATTCATACAAAGACTTTTTGGAAATTCCGTGCAAACCGAAAATTTTCAAGCCCGGCGTATCAACTACCCAACCGCCGATATCAAGTGGATACATAATCACCGAAGATGTGGCGTGGACGCCCTTGCCTGAATACCTGGAAATATTTTTAGTTAGAAGGTTAAGCTGGGGCTGAATCGCGTTTAGAAGCGATGATTTGCCGACACCGGAATGACCGGTTAAAACAGATGATTTATCCCGAAGCAAATTTTGAAATTCATCCAGGCCTAACTGTTTTTTAGCCGAAGTGAAAACGACTTTATAACCGACCGACTCCCAGGCATCGGCATAATCCGCAAATTCATCTTCGGGCGCCAGATCGATTTTATTTATTACCACCGCCGCTTTTAATCTTTCGGATTCCCCGCTGATTAAAAAACGGTCGATTAAGCCGGGTTTGAAATCGGGACTGCGAGTGGATGAAATTATTATCAGTTGGTCCAGATTGGCGGCGATAACCTGTTTCTTGCCCTTGACTAATAAGTCCGGTCTGGCTAAAATATATTCGCGCGCCAATATTTTTTCGATCGCGGCCGTATCATTTTCGGCAATTGAAATCGCCACATTATCACCGACCGCCACCGGATTGGCATCGTGCCGGTCTTTTAACAATTTTCCTCTGACAGAACTATCATAGACTTTGCCGTCATGATATACCTTGATACGCTTGCCTTGAATGGCGATTATTTTCCCGATTTCAGCCAAGCCAGCCTCTAATGATTTTCCCGGCGATCTAAATTTATCATCCGATCTAAAATAACATAAACCATTCAATAACGCAAGCGCGGCGGCAGGTCGGTCGGTTTTCGATTGACTTAGTTAATAAGCCGGTACATATTAAATTAATTATAAAATGTTTTTGATTGGGGTAGATGAAAAATAGCGGCGGATCAGGTTTTCGCTTCTTGGAGGAAGGTTAAATAATGATTGAAGCAAATAAACGGATAATGCAATTCGGAATAATTTTTGTAGTCTGCGCAGTATTAATATTAATATTTTTATTAGGTAGAAAACCCGCCATTGATATCGCGCCTCACGCCGACTTTGAATCGCCTGACAGCCTGATAGTCGCGCTAGAAGCTGAAGCCGCCGCCCTTAAATCCGGGCTTGAAAAAGATCCTGATAATATCGATATGATTATTCAATTAGCCAATCATTATTATGATCTCGACAAGTTCGAAGACGCGATAGAATATTATGAGAAAGCGCTGGTCTTACAGCCGAATAATCCTTTGGCACTGGCCGATTGCGGGGTCATGTATTACAAGGCCGGCAATAGCGACAAAGCCCTGATCTATCTCGACAGGGCAATCGATCTTCAGCCTGACCTGGCCCAGGCCTATTTTAATAAAGGCCTGATTCTAATGGCGGCCAAAAATGACGCGGACGCGGCGATCGCTGTTTGGAAGAAGTATCTCGATATAGCCCCCGAATCGGAGGAAGCCCATTTTTTAGCCGAACAGATTAAAGCCATCGAATCGGGACGTCAGTAGCGGTCATTATCAGTACTATTTTGGGAAACCTTTTTGATTTGATTTTGTATAAATATTGTGCTATAATTACCGAAATGGAATGTATGAATCAATGAAAGGAATAAAATGAAAAAAGTAATCCTATTAGCGATCCTGTTAGGAACTTTTATGTTTTTTAGCTGCGGAAAAGATGATATACCTGTTGTTAATGATGATGTCTCGGTCTATGTATATCCCGATTCCATGTCCACGGTTTATTACGAAGATTCACTCCAATTCAGGGTAAGTGTGTTCAATACGACCGACACCACCGTCGATTGGTATGTGGATAATATTTTGGAAGGCAATTCTCATTATGGCACGATAAATTCCACCGGACTCTATATCGCCCCCGATGTCGCTACCGATTTTGACCGGATTGTAGTGAAAGCCGTCAGCCACGCTGATTCGACCAAAGCGGATTCGGCTTCTGTCCTCATCCTCGATAGATATCAAGTCTATGTTGATTCCGCAACCGGAGATGATATCAATGGCACAGGATCTCTCGCCAACAAATTCCGGACCATCAGCCGGGCGTTAGCTACCGCTATTTCAGGTCAGACTATATTGGTAGGGCTGGGAACATATAACGCCGCTACAGATGAAATTTTTCCGATATCCCCCACTTATAACGTCTATGTCCAGGGCAGAGGAATAGATTCGACATTCGTGGATCCGCCGACCACCGCCGCCGCTTTTAAGCTTGAATATGAACATGTCGCGGTCAAATCTTTAACGGTTAGGGGAAGCGATCATAGCGGGACGGGAATTGAATTCCATGGCGGTACCGGTACCAAGCTTTTAAAACTGGAAGATGCAGCGATTGAAAATTTCCACAATGCCGCGATTAAAACCGGCGAAGCGGACACTATAAGGTTTATCAGTAATCAAGTCTCCAATTGCGTGAACGGAGTGGTCATAGAACAACCCACTGAAAAACTCATACTGAATCAGAGCACTTTCACGGATATCGATTCTATAGCCATACAATTGATAAGCCCCGTCAATTATCAAATCGATTTTTACGATGTCACGATTGACGGAGCGTTTATCGGTTTGAATCTCACCGAGGGAAGCTTCGCTATTGTACAGGAAAGCGATTTTTCAAACATTGATTCGGTCGCGATATTATTATTTGACTCAGCCGATCTCGGCAATAGCCAGGTTGTCCATGGTAATAACGATTTCAGGGGATGCACGAGCCTTTGTGTCTATAATAACACCAGTGGTGCGATAAGCGCTTACGGCAATTGGTGGCCGGCTTCCGATTCGGCTACAATCGATACTCAATATATCTATGACGACGATGAAGATTCAAATTTAGGGCCGGTACATTTTATACCGTTTAATCAATAAATAATTTTGTTTTGATTTAAGACGTTCAAGCCAGGCGGCCCAGCCTGGCTTTTATGTTTTTATCGATATCGAGGATTCGGGAAGTGCCATGGTAAGTGACAGTTTTAAATTCGGGAAATTCTTTTAATTCATCCAGAACCGCGCATATGGTATCGACCGATTCGGAAATTATCTTCACCGAATGGCTTATTTTCCCCTCATGATCTTCGAGCTTACCCTGCGTCAAATATAAATCCAGAATCTGGGCGCGGCCGATAATTGCCGCCGTGGCATTGTTCACGTAATGAGAAAATGTCGCCAGGGTCGTGCGCAAGGCTTCTAATGCTACTCTGCGTCTTTCATGTTCCAGGATTTTGGCCTGCAAATTTTTATTTTCTATAATCGCGGTCTCATATTCTTCATAAATTTGACCAAGTTCGAGATTGACATTTTGCAAAAGATGTAAGGGTTCGCCAATGTCAACATCCAAAAACGCCGCGGCCTGGATAACCTGATTTAACGAGTCCGACAAAACTTCACCGGCGCTCTGGCTGTTTATTCCTAAATCATTCGCCAGTTGATAACGTTGTTCAATTAAATCAGCTGATGCTTGTTTTCTTTCCAAATCCAGGCCCTGACGACAATAACGGTGTCCCAGGTTAATTATTTGCCATAATTCAAAATTCGATTGATTATCGGGCCTGGCTGCGGGATTATGATGTTCGGCAATACTTCGCCTGATTATTTCCGGAAGGTTCCAGGCTTTGGCTATCAGGGCGCCGACCTCACTATGCGAGCAGTGCATGACTCTGCGTTCGGCATCCTCCAAATTATGGCCGCTATCGGCTAATTTAAGCACCTGAATATACTCGTCGGGATATTCCTGAATAAAAAATAAAATACCCAAATCATGCATCAAGCCGCAAACAAACGCCTCCTCCGGTTGAAAGCCTTTTATTAATCCCGCGAGTTGACGGGAGATTACGGCCATCTCCAGGTTGTGACGCCAGAATGATTTAAAATCTATTATATCATGATGAGTTATACCCCCGGCCAAATCGAACATCGATACGGAAAGAGCTAACGCTTTTACCGCTTTCATTCCCAGAAGTGTTACCGCTTTGTCAATTGTCGCTATTTCGGATTGTCTACCATAAAAAGAGGAATTAGCCACCCTTAATATCCGCGCTGTCAAGGAGATATCTTTAGATATAACCTCCGCGATAGAAGACGCGGATGATTTATCGCTTTCCAACTCGCCCAACAAGACACTCAAAACATGGGGCATAGTATGGATTTTAACGAAATTGCTTATTTTTGCCTGCAATATCTTCATATATTTACCCCTCTTTTATATCGGCTGCATTTCAAATATCACTATTTTAAAATGTCGATTGTCCAAAAAAAACATTAGATTGATTAAGTATGTAACATACGCGAGACTTTAAGCAATAACCTCTTTTTTCTAATTGTCAAGTCATTTCCCAATACCGCCTCCGGTCTCACAATAGCGGCAAATTCTAAAATGGATTCCGCGCGGGCGACGATTTCCAGAGCTTTTTGTAAATTCTTAATTTTATGTTCATACAATTTAGCGATTTCTGTCGCTGTGCCAATATCAGGCTCTTTATCGTACAAATTCAGGAAATACTCAATCGCTTTTTCCCACATACCGAGTTTTTTATGAGAAAAAGCCTTTAACCGAATCGCCTGATTTACGGTGGCAGAAGAAGCGTATTTCGATTTGATTTTATCGATTATTCTTATGGCTTGTTCGTATTCCCCCCGGTTGAAAAATATCTCGGCCAGCGACAACAATAAGTCATCATCATTATTGTCATTTTCCAGGCATTGACTGATAACCGCCGAGGCGATTGCGACCAGTTGATATAAGCTGAGTACATCATCTCGGTTGTGGTTTAAAATAGGGTACAGCAAAGTCTCATCCCGTGATTGCAGGTAGTCGAAAAATATCGAAGGTATCAAATATGAGGGAACATCGCCATCGCGCGCGTAGCCCAGTATCTGTTCTTCCAATTGCGTAAGTTTAAACCCGGGCGAATTCCGTTTCCATATCCGTCGGCTGGGAAACAGCATATCCAGATGAGGGGCGTTATCGAACGGCGGTTCGAAACGGTGAATCCGATAACGGTTTGTCAGAAGCGGTAAATCGAAACATTTGCCGTTAAATGAGATTGCGCTGCCGGAGAAATCCTCGGCCAGGGCGGTTAACTGAGCCGGCTCTTCGTTGAAATCTCTCATCATATACTGCCTGATAATAAACTTCTCCCCCTGCCAGAAACCCGCGCCGATTATAAAAGCATAAGTACCGGTACCGCCGGCCAGGCCGGTCGTTTCCGTATCGATTACCGTGGCTTTTGAGGGATTGAATTTGCCCAGCTTGCTATCCAGTAGATAATGTAATCGCGACAACTTCTTTATCTCATGGCCTCCGTGAATCTGTCCTTGCTCGTACTGCCAATCGACAATCCAAATTTCGCCCAGAGGCGTCTGCCTTAAATAGCCTATCCGCGGCGGCCGCGGACGGAATACCTTCGAGGGTTTGACCGCGGAAGATTTAAGGTATATATTAAGCTTCGAATCGAGACTCATTATTTCGCCTGATATTTTGCCAGCGATGATTTAATTTTACCAATCACGAATGGATGCGTTTCCGTTTTTTGGGCTTTTTCCAACATTTTTCTGGTTTTCTTATCTTTAATTTCGCCTAAAGCTTCGGCGGTAAAAGCCCGAATTTCCCAGTCGTCGGATATCAATGCCGCCTGAAATATCCCCAGAGTCTTATCCGAACCGATCTTTCCCAGAGCCTCAATCGCGTAACCCAGGCTCAAATAATCAGGCCCTGATTGGATATACAGCATAAGAGGCTTGACTGATATTTCGCCTAACGCGACAAGGGAATTCATGGCGCTGTAGCGGACACCGTAATAGGGATGATCCAGAACCTCGATTAGCGCTATGGGATCGATTCCATCTTTGATTTTGCCGCAGGCCACTGCCGCCGCCGTGGCGACTAATTCATCGCTATCGAACATTCCGGTGATAACGGTTTTCGCGCCACGCTGATCGCCAATCAAGCCCAGCGCCGCCATGACTCCCGCCCGGGTACGGAAATCATCATGTGTGGCGTACGCCAAAAGCGAGTCTATAGCTTTAGCGCTGCCGATTTCACCCAGACATCTTATAGCCAGCCGACGGACATAATCATCCCGGCTTTTTAAGCGGCCGGCCAACGGCTCCACCGCAATTTCGCCGATACCTTTGAAAATATCGCTGATAGTCAGGCTTTCCCGGGCATCGCGGCTGTTGAGCTTGGTCAGCATTTGTGGAATAGCCCGTACCCCCATATCTATCAGCGCCTGTTTCGATGGCTCCACCTCATCCCGATACATCACCATCCCCGATGATGCCCGCATGAACAAAGAATCGACAATTTGAGCATCGGATTTTTTATCCTGCGCGTTTGAATTCGTAGCCGAAACAATAATCAATATTATTAAACATATCAGCCGTTTATTCATCGATACCTATCCCCCATTGCGAATCGCTCCACCAGGTGGAATCGATACCTGGACCGCCGGCATAGGTATCTTTCGCGCCGCCCACATCGATAAATATGCCAATCGACCCGTAGTCCCGTCTGGGATTGCCATAGCCCTGCGTATTAAGAATCTGTTTAACGAGGTATGAATCGGTTCCCTGCATATCGGCTATCAAGCCGATACCGTTGGCTGAACCCGCTCCCTGCGATAAATCATGCGCCATGTAATTATCATCGCCATTCAAATCATAGAGAATGCCGGCCGCCCGGTCATGCCCGCAACCCTGCGATACGCCCTTGGCGAGATAGAAATCGTTGCCGCCGGTATCATACAAGCAACCCAGTGTCATATGAGTAGCCGAACCCTGGGCGTACTGAAACGACAGATATTTATCATTTCCATCCCGGTCAGCCAGTATCCCCAGGCTCCACCAATAGGAACAACCCTGCCCAAAAATATCCGATTCATAGGTGTCATTACCTGACCGATCTATCAGGTAACCGACTCCGCCTGACATATAAGGTCTTAAACCATAGCCGAAGCCCTGCGATAGCGACAGGAAATGATCCTCATAGCGAAGGATATCCTTATATTTGCCGCCCGCGAAATAGTGGTCATTGCCTTTGGAGTCAAGCAGTATACCCACGCCGCGCGTGAATCCGAATCCCTGACAGAACAGAGCGCCATTGTAGGAATCATCGCCGTCATCATCGCGCAATAAGCCATAGCCGAAACAACCGGCGCCCATGGTGAATGTATCGCCGAAATAGCGGTCATTGCCCTGTTTATCCCAGAGAATCCCCGTACCAAACAGCCCGGCGCCTAAAGACCAGGAGCCGCCATCGTAATAATCATC
>CAZFSN010000059.1:0-14789 GCA_964521815.1 uncultured Ignavibacteria bacterium
GTTTTCATTTGCCGACGATATCTCGAAACCCGACTGGAACAAGCCGGAAACGATTGATCCGCTCAATGAGCATATCGGCGATTTTCTGGATATCGATATAAACGCCTACCGTAAGCAGGCGGAGGATGCCTATCAGTCCGGAGATTACCGTCAAGCCGCGAGATATTACCTTCTGCTAGCTAGATATGACGCTTACGATATTGTTTCGATTTATGACCTGGCCTGCTGTTATGGCCTTATGGGCGAAACAAAACTGGCGGCAAAATATCTCGAACGCGCGGTTAAAGCCGGCTATAATGATATCGAACACATCAAAAGTGATGCCGATTTCAACAAAGTAAGAGGCCAAAAACCATTCGATGATGCTATGAACAATATCGCCCGGCTTATTCAAACCAAACAGGAGTCTCTGGGCAAAACGCTTCTAATCAATGGCAAGGCAATATTCGAGGCACGAATCAAATTCCCTAAAAATTACGATCCCGAGAAAAGCTATCCCCTCGTAATCGGGCTTCATGGCCGAGGCGGCAACGCCGACAGTTTTATCACTCTATGGGACAGTTTCTTTGAACCTGATTTTATTTACGTCGCGCTTCAGGGCGCTTACCCGGTCATTACCGGCGCTGAAATCGGCTATAGCTGGACATTGGGGGCTTCCGATTACTCCGGCGTACCGGATGATGATATACTTATGGCGGTGGAATATATCGCGCAGACAGCGGGTGGTATCGCTAAAAGTTACAAAATCAGTGAGACCTACCTGATGGGTTTCTCCCAGGGCGCGACTTTCGCCTATCTGACCGGTATTAATTTCCCCGACAGGTTTAAAGGTATATTCTGTTTCAGCGGAAGGTTTCCGGCCAAACTGCTTACCGATGAAGCGGTCAAAAACGCCGCCGGCAAATTGCGGGTGTTCATATCTCATGGCAAAAGCGAACCGGCGGATTCGTACACGCAGGCAACTACCACTCGAGAGGCTTTGAAATCATATGGCTATGATGTCACTTTCAGCCCGCATGATGGCGGCCATGAACCGCCGCCGCCTTTAATCATGTATGAATTTCAGCGCTGGATGAAAGAGAAATAGAAGCCTTTTAGGTCAATACTTTTATCCCGGAATTAAGTTAGCAAGTTCGCGTATCCGTCGATTTTGACAGGTTTCGAGAAAATATGATCGAAATCGCTAATCAATTGAAACTATTTAACTAACGTTGGGACAGTAGTCACTTAGTAAATAAAATTAGATGCGGTACAAGCCGCGATATTTGAATCTATAAATACCGGCGCGTACCCGGGATAATAAAAAAGGGCGTATACATTACGCCCTTAATAATACATTCTTGATTTGCAAGATTACTTGATCACCATAACTAAGCATTTGGTGGCTTCCCAGAATTTATCGGGATCCAGGATTTTTAGCATGGCCATGTCTTTATCGCCGGTTAATTCGTATGAGACCGCGTCATGGGGGGAGATTATCTTGATTTTATTCAAACCGGCAGGAATGCTGATCTCGAAATCCTCCTCACCATCGATAACATTGAAATATTGAACGTCCAGAGTCGGGGCGACCTTGGTAGTTCTGCCGATACCTAAAAAGCCGCCTTCCTTTACGATAACACCCTTGTCTTTCAGTTCATCTTCAGTGCCAAAAACATAGTAGCGTTTCCTGTTTTCTTCTATTATCGATTCCTGATCGGCAATTAGCTCTTCTTTGGTTTTGATTTCTACGCCTAATTTATCGATATCCGATTTCAGAACGCCTATTTCTTGCATCATGTCGGCTATTTCATTTTCCTTATCTGCCAGTTTCGCTTTCAGATTAGCCACCATTGTCCTCAGGCCTTTAATCTCCTGTTTGTTGGCAAGGAGTTTTTCTTCCAGTTCGCTTATCTTTTCTTTGCTGTCAACTATATATTGGCCGATTTTACCCAGCTTATTTTTGATCTCGCTCTGCATGGTACCGGGTTTGGCGCCTTCGGACATCTGGCGTATATCGATTTCCGTTTTGGCAATTTTATCCAGATCCTGGTCAACCGATTCGATAACTTTG
Source organism: uncultured Ignavibacteria bacterium (assembly GCA_964521815.1). Classification (GTDB taxonomy): domain Bacteria; phylum Zixibacteria; class MSB-5A5; order UBA10806; family 4484-95; genus JAAEQD01. Next base: position 2,054 of record CAZFSN010000059.1, read on the forward strand.
GACACTTCCTCGACATACATTTTTATACTGCTGTTTTCCTGAACCAGCTGTTCGTTTTGCGCTTTCAAGCTATCGAGATCGTTGGTTAGTTGAGCTATCTTTTTCTTGTCGCACGACACCAACAATAAAAGCGGCAACAAGAGTAATACGATCTTGAATTTCACTTTTTACTCTCCTCTCGTTTTAAACATTTTAATTTATTAATTTTTGGTTATTTCATCTCTCAAGGGGAAATTATGTCTAAAATATTAAAATATTGCAAGCAAAATTATCGTGAGTTTGAGAAAAGATTAATGGCAAAAAAACCAGGTACGGATGGGTTTCATACCTTTTCAAAACAACTTACTTAATATACAAAAAGCATTCGATAACAATAATCCCGGCTATCCCATCACCCTATAATTTGGCGCTTCTTTGGTTATCGCGATATCGTGCGGGTGGCCTTCCCTGACGCCTGCGGCGGTGATACGGATAAATTTCGCTTTCTGCTGAAATGTTTTGATATCTTTCGCGCCGCAAATACCCATACCGGCTTTAATACCGCCGATTAACTGGAAAACCGAATCAGACAGCGAACCCTTATAGGGAACACGGCCAACCACGCCCTCGGGCACCATCTTATTGGATGATTCATCCTGAAAATACCTGTCGGCGGAACCCGATTTCATGGCCTCGACCGACCCCATGCCGCGATAGACCTTATAGGAACGCCCCTCGAACAGTACCAATTCGCCGGGGGCCTCCTCGGTACCGGCGAACAGCGAACCGATCATCACGCATTGCGCGCCGGCGGCCAGCGCTTTGGCGATATCGCCGGAGTAGCTGATGCCGCCATCGGCGATTATGGGAATGTCATGCTTGTTGGCGGCTTCGGCTGATTCAAGGATAGCCGTGATTTGCGGCATACCCGCGCCGGTTACTACTCGCGTCGTACAGATCGATCCGGGGCCTATGCCGATTTTGACGGCATCTGCCCCGGCCTTGATAAGGCTTTCGGCGCCATCGGCGGTGGCTACATTGCCGGCGATCAACAACACCTCACCAAATTTATTTTTCAGGTCCCTCACGGTATCAAGCACGCCTCGAGAATGGCCATGCGAGGAATCGACAACGAGCACATCGACACCCGCGTCGATCAGCGCGCCGGCTCGGCTTACAGCCGCCTGTCCCACACCCAAAGCCGCGCCGACTCTCAAGCGGCCGCGACTATCTTTGCAGGCGTTGGGATATTGAATATTTTTCATGATGTCTTTAATTGTGATCATCCCTTTAAGCAAACCGCTATCATCGACTATGAGTAATTTTTCAATACGATGTTTATGTAAAAGGTTTTTGGCTGCCTCCAGCTCGATTCCCTCGCCGGCGGTAATCAGATTATTTTTAGTCATGACTTCGTCAATCGGCAGGTTCAAGTCAGGGTGGAAACGTAAATCACGGTTGGTTAGGATTCCGACCAGCTTGCCGTTTTTGGTTATTGGTATGCCGGAGATCGAAAACTTTTTCATTACATCCAAAGCCTTGCCGATTTTCGCTTCGGGGGGAAGCGTAATCGGATCGACAATCATGCCGGCCTCGGAGCGCTTGACTTTATCGACTTCTTCGGCCTGACTGTCGATCGACATGTTTTTGTGAATGACGCCCAGCCCACCTTCACGGGCTAAAGCGATTGCCATGTTAGCCTCGGTGACAGTATCCATCGCGGCGGACAAGAGCGGAATATTAAGATAGATATCACCGGCCAGACGGGTTCTGAGATCAACCTGGTCGGGTAAGACCTCGGAATATGCCGGTATCAGCAAGACATCATCGAATGTCAACGCCAGGTCAAAATTATTAATCATAAAAACATCCTTTCTAAATAATTAAAAAACCGGCACGATGCCGGCTTTGAACTTAATTTGCCAATATGATAAAATCTACTCTTCATCGACCCAAATTAAGATACGGCCGCAGCTATCGCAGGTGTAAAGCCTGTCGCCGCGCCTGATTTGTTGGATCATCTGAGGCGGTATCTGCTTGAAACAACCGCCGCAGGCTCTTTTGCGAAGCGGCACCACCGCCAGGCCGCCTTTGCCCCGACGTATCCTCTCATAGACAGTCAAAGCCCGTCTATCGATTGATTTAGTCAACTGCTGGCGTTGACTATTCTTCTCGCCGATCTTCTGTTCAAGCGATGTCAGTTCAGTCCGGAGGTTTTCCAAATGGGCGGCATTATTGGCTCTGGCCTCTTCGAGCTGCTTTTCAAGTTCGCCGATTTTCTCGGTGGATTCATCGATCACACTCATCAGTTTCAGAATTTCATCCTCGTTATCGCTGATTTTTTGTTTCCGGCCATCGATTTCCGCTGCTAAAGCGTCATATTCTTTATTCGTCTTGATTACTTTCATTTGCTTCTGATATCGTTCCAATTCCTGCTTATCGGTTTCAATATCCAACTCTATCTGTTTTTGTCTCATCTTGGCAGTTTGAAACGCTTCGCGATTTTCCTGAAGCTGCGTTTCCAGGATATCGATTTCGCTATTGATATTATCGATCATCTCCGGCAAATAGACTTTTGACCGATCAAGTTCGCCCAGTTGTTCGTCGATTTCCTGCAAATCTAAGAGTAAATTTAGTACTTGCTGCATAACACACCCTCTAATAAGAAAGGTGTGCCGCACGGACACACCTTGATATAGCTTACAATTATTAATGGGGATGAATTATAATTGGATTTTGGCTTGATAATATTCATCCGCCTCTCTTTCGCTTTGTTTTCAATGGTGGGCAATACTGGACTTGAACCAGTGGCCTCTCGGATGTGAACCGAACGCTCTAACCAACTGAGCTAATTGCCCTACTTTTATTGGGCCCACCAGGACTTGAACCTGGGACCCACTGATTATGAGTCAGTTGCTCTAACCAACTGAGCTATGGGCCCTCATCACAGTAGGTCATTTTAATTATTATTTTTTTACAAGTCAACTTTTTTCTTAAAAATTACGCCTGTCCCGTGAAAACCTCGCCCTCTTTTATATTAAACTTGTTAAATTCGTTTTTGTTTATGATAACTGTACTTCGTTTTCGATAGATTGAAATAAGATCAGGATGGTATAAAGCTCGATTATATCTCACATATAATTATATCGAAAAGATTTTTAAGAGCTTAATAAAATGAAAAAATCCAAATGGAAATAATACCTTATAATGCAATAAGGGCCGCTTATTACGGCGGCCCTTACCCAAAGTAACTGAGGGGAGAGAAACAAACTTCAATTTAAGTTAATGCAAACATTATGCCAATATATCACGCTGCCGAAAATATTTATAATCAATTTAATGTCAAGAAGTTATATAAAATAGCCAGCTATAAAAATTTCATGCTAAATACTCGATTGTTACTATTGTTCACACCTTAAGGCAAATTTATAATCCATATTATTATAATTCTATCGGTTGTTGCATTAAATAATATATACAGTGTGAGTGATTGTAACACTATATATATTTAAAATTATTGATATTTCTTTTCCAAATCCGCGATTCTATTATCAAGTTCCTCATAGCCCTTCATATCCCAGTCGGGCATACCGGCTTCTCCAAGCCTTGTACGAGCGGCTTTCAAATATTCAAGAGCTTTTCTATACTGATTCCGCGCTAAAGCGATCTCGCCAAGTTCTTTATTCGCGAAACCTACCCATTCGGCGTTTTCCGGAGATGGATCATTTTCATATCGTGAAATCGCCTTGTCATAGACACCCATAATCCAGGCCTGGGCCGTATCAAGTTGGCCGACCATCCGGTAAGCATGACCTACCGACCAGTCGGCGATAAGCCGGGACATTTCATCCTGACTTTGATAGTGGTATTCGCGAGCCTTGAGCAATGCCGCCAGCGACTGATCGTACTTACCCATTTCATCGAGGTTCCAGCCATGGTTATTCCAGAGCGGACCGAGCCATTCGGTGATATTGCCTTCCTCGGCCGCCTTGATTCCTTTCAGCCCCCATTCGATTCTGTCGTTCATGTCGCTGACAATAGCTACCATATGCGCGGCATCGATTGCCCGGCTATAAAGTTTGTTTTCGATACAATAATCGTACATCTCCTTAAATGTATCCGCCGCTTGTTTGGCTACCGGCGAAAACTCGCCGGTTCTGGATACTTCTTCCTGCCATTCGAGTCGGCCCCGTACACCCAGAAAACGCGACCAACCCTCGGGCTGATCGGGATTGGCGAATTTTTCCGCTTTGGCCAGCCAATATTTACCTTGGTCGAGGTTATTAGCTAATATGTAGCAGCGAGCCACCTGGGAATAAGCCTCGGTAAGAATGCTTGTATTATTTTCAGATTCGGCCGCGGCGGCAGCTTTTTCATAAATAATCATCGCCTGTTCATAATCGTTAACCTGAAACAGGCTATCAGCCTGGTTTAGCAAATCTGCACTTCTCATTGCTTTACCTCCACAACCGAACAAAGATATCATCAATGCCGCGCTTAATATCGTCATGCCCGAAAAGATAAATGTCTTCATCATAACACTCCTGTAAAAATGTTAAAATTATTTACATTTGGCCAGAATTAGAGTCAAGTCATCCAGTTGCTTATTAGTACCTCTATATTTATGAACAGCGGCAATTATTGAATCGATAATACCGGCGGCGGTCAGATTTCTTGATTCATTTACAATTTTAATCAGCTGACTGACACCGAACTCTCTGTCATTCGTATCCTGGGCTTCCGTGACTCCATCGGTGTAAAACAGCAGGATATCGCCGTTGTTTATATAAATAGGCCTTTCTTCATAAATAGAATCGGGAAACATCCCCAGGGCCAAGCCGCCCTCAACAAGCTCTACGACCTTGCCGTCGGTTTTAAAAAGCAACGGCGGATTGTGACCAGCATTGGAAAAAGTGAATACCCGGTTCTTGGTATCGAGCACGCCATATACCGCGGTGACATAATTTTCGCGCTCAATCGATTCGAACAGCAAGGAATTCACTTTCCTGAAAATAGTTCTGATAGCGTAATTATTCCTGATTTCGGCTTTAAGTGATGCCCTGAAAGCGGCCATAATCAAAGCCGCGCCGATTCCTTTGCCGGAGACATCGCCTATCGCGATACCGATTTGGTTTTCGACTATGTCGATAAAATCATAGTAGTCGCCGCCGACTGCCTCGGACGATATATTAACGCCGGCGATATCGAAACCAGTCACTGTCGGATTTTTTTTTGGTAAAAAAGTGCCCTGTATATTCCGGGCGATAGTCAGCTCATCTTCCAAGGCCTTCCGCTCCATCGCCTGCTCATACAACATCGCCCGTTCCACCGATACCGCCGCCTGGCTGGCGAAAGTTTCCAGCAATTCCATGTCAGACTTGCTGTATGCGTTTAATTCATCGGATTCGATATTGAACACGCCTAACACCTTGCCTCTTGAAATGAGCGGGACGGCAATTTCGCTTTTAGTCTGAGGTCGGATTGATATATATTGCTGATTTCGCGAAACATCATTGACCACCATCGATTCGCCCGTCTTGGCTACCTGACCGCATATGCCCTGGCCGGTTTTCAACGGCAGTTCGGACTTTAGGTGGTCAGGCACTCCCGCGGAAACGATATCCTCGATAGAACCATCTTCCTGATTGACCAGATAGATCGCGGCTATATTCACTTTTGCGAGTTTGCTGACCTGCTCTACTATCAGCTTAAGAAGTTCTTCCAATTCCAAAGTTCCCGATAAAAGCTTGCCGACTTCATATAAACTCTGCGATTCGCTGGTCTTTCTTCGGGCGCGACGGATTAATTTGGCATTGGCAACCGCCAGGGCGATTTGCTGGCCGAGGGCGTTCATTATCTCGATATCGCTTTCTTTGAAATCCTGCCCATCCCGCTTATTGAACACCTCGATAACACCCCGAAATTTATTTTTTCGGACAATAGGCGATGCCATAATGTTGCGGGCGGATATGCCGATTTTCTGCTCAACGATCTTCTTAAGTTCATCATCCAGGCTTGCGCTATTAATTATCAGGGATTTTTGCCTGTCGAACACCAGCGACGCGATACTTTTATCCGTCTCGGGTATATCGGTTTTATGGATCGCATCCTTGCCGACTACGTAGGTGAAAAGCTCCGATTTATCCTCATCGAAATCAAATAGAAGGATCGCCGAGGCTTCAGCATTTAAATATTCCGCCAGGATATTAAGGATATTCTCCAGAAGCGATGCCAGTTCGAGGTTCTGATTGAGCATATACGAGGCATCGATCAGCAGCCGTTCGAATGAATGATTATTACAATCACATATCTTCTCCAGCTCGTTTTGGCTGTTATTATCTGAAAAATTTTCGTTCATGATCTGAATAACACACTTTCTTTTTCAAACATTCTATGGGTTACGAAAATCGCGAAAGCCGCGTAAATAACCGTTGAAATAAATATAATCGTGATATACAGCCAGTTGATATTTCCCATTAACGCTTCTTTTATCACCAGACATATATTGACCAATGGCAAAAACGACAACTCCAGATTTAATTCCACGCCGGGAATGAATGACACCAGGGCAGGCAGTATGACCAGAATCATCAGAGGCGATATATAGCTCTGAGCTTCTTTGTAGCTTTTGGCGAAAATAGCGATTGACATCAGAAGCGCCGAGAGAAGACAGGCGGTGGGGATCATCATCAACAGTATAACGAATATCATGACCGGGGTTATTTCGAACCCCACGAACTCGGTCATGGCCGGCGTCGACATGATACCGAAATACATAGTGCCGATCATGCTGGCCAAAACCAGCAGTGTGGAGACGACAGAGGTCGTTAAAATGGTCAAAAACTTGCCGGAGGCCAGCTGCCATCTGGGGACAGGGCTGACCAGTATGGTTTCGAGGGTGCCTCTCTCCTTCTCCCCGGCGGTCAGATCTATCGCCGTGTACATGGCGCCGATCATACTTAATAAAATAATTATATAGGGAATAATCATCGATAATAAAAATGAACCCATCTTTTCGCTGGCTACATTTTGACGGTCTATCACGAACGGCTTTATTAAGCGCGGGTCGATATTTCTTTCGCCAAATCTTTTAGCCACGATCTGCTCGCGATAGCTTTCGGCCAGCTTGGAAAGCCTGTCGGCGGCGAAATCCGACTTGGTTTCGGTGGCATTGTAGAGGATTATCAGGTCGGTCGAATCGAATGCGCCAAGGCGATTTTCAAAATCGGCGGGAATAATCAAGGCCGCGCGTATCTGTTTGCTGTCAATTGCCGGCCTTACCGAATCGGGATTGACATCGATAATCTTGACTTTCGAACAGGTATCTATCACGGCGTAAAACTCCGGCGCGTTGTCGGCTCCGATAATAGCGATTCTATGGACTTCCCCCGCCGACTTTTCCACCATGCTGGCCGCGAACGAGGAAAAACCGAGGGTCAGTATTGGAAATACCAGAATCGGCACGACGATCATCGAAATGATCGTTCGACGGTCGCGAATCGTATCAAGAAGCTCTTTTTTGTAGATTATCGCTATATTATTCACTATTGCCGCTCACCAGTTTCACGAACGTATCATCCAGGTCTGAACATCCCGCGATTCGGTTAAGTTCCGTCGGCGTACCAATCTGTAAAATCTTGCCTTTATGAATAATGCCGACTTTATCGCAAAGCTTTTCCGCTTCGTGCATTACATGGGTCGAGAAAACGATTGTCTTTGATCGTGATCTTTCGGCATTGATAAATTCGACAACCGCTCTGCCGGCGATAACATCCAGACCGGCTGTCGGTTCATCGAGTATTATCACCTCCGGGTCGTGAATCATTGTTCTGGCAATCGAGACTTTTTGTTTGGTTCCGGAAGAAAGCTTATCGCATTTGGTTTCCGCGTATTCGGTCATATTCAGCATTTCCATCAACTCCGATGCCCTCCGTTGCGCTTTTTCGGCAGATAAGCCATATAGACGGCCAAAATACACAATCATTTCAACCGCTTTTAGCCGGCCATACAAACCGGTCGATCCGGTAATGAAACCCAACCTCGCCTTGGCCGCTTCGGGAGACTTGACTATATCAATACCGTTCAGTAAGGCGGTTCCCGAGTCGGGTTTTAATAGACCGGCCAGCAATCTAAGGGTTGTGGTCTTGCCGGCGCCGTTTAAACCCAACAAGCCGAATATTTCGCCGGGATTTACCTCGAAAGACACATTATTCACGGCTATTATCCGGCCGCGTTTTTTATCCGCGAATGCTTTTGTTAAACCAATCGTTTTAATCATATCTGTTATTCTAATAAAAAAGCCGGGGCTTTCTGGCCGCTAAAATCCGACCCGTTCTTTTAATATAATTATATAGCATTTGCCATAGTTAGTCAACTTCAAGGAATATTAACCTTCAAATCCAAACTACCTCTACTCTAACAATTAAAATTAACACAAATAAAGATAATGAAATAGAGCAAGCAAAAGCTATGAATGGATTTCACAAATAGCCGCGGCTATCTTAAATTTATCGATGATGGACTTAGCCTCGATTCCCAGTTATAGTCTTTCGGTTCACCGGTGGCTGAGGAATGAACCAGGCGATAATTGCCATAACCGGACTCATCGACAAAAATAAAATACACACCACCCTCGACATTATCGTAATTCCATCTTACCCAGGGCAACTCATCCAAAGCGGAGGGGTGGTTTTCTTCATCCGTAGGCTGGCCATATACTATATAGACCCTGCCCCTGTCGGACCGCCAGCCGTTTTTTTCAGCTCCCGGCGCGCGGAATGTCGAATAAGCCTCATTGGCATATCTTAAGCGAGTATAATGTTCGATTTTGTACTCATTTAACGGCGTCGCCGGGGTTGGATCACGCTTAAGCCAAAAATCCCTGGCAAAATTCTTCTTGCCTTGCAACGGCAATGAATCATATTGTCTTAATTCATCCCGATTGGCGATGTACAGGATTTGATTTCTGAATCTTTTGGCTTCCTCCTCGGTGGTAATGTCATCAGCTTCGGGAAAATCGGAAAGTTCTTCTTTTTCAAGGGCTATTTCCCATTCCCTGCGGCCGGGCGTGATCTCGAAATTTTTTTCACTAAAAGCGCTGTTGCCGGCGGCATGAATCGTGACCAACAGCTTATAAATCCCGGATTTGAATGCTACTATATTAAAACCATGAAGAATTACCTCCGATTTGGAAGTGATATTCTGCGTGACCGGCGGTAACGCTTTGTAAAGATTGCCATTGCTGTCATAGACACGGATATCCGCGGTATAATTAACCAGAGTGGTGTCGAGATTATAAATTTCGCTATAGAAATACAAAAGGTTGTCGTCATGCGAATATGTCGCCCTGGTATTGGGAATTACCTTTTTCCCGGCTTTGTCGAATTTGCCGCCATCGGCGTCGCCCAGCTTGTATACCAATTCAATTTGCGACAAGTTCAGATCTGTTCGCGAAAATTGAGGAACTGTTATCTGTATTCGGCTTTCGCCGGTTTTATCCGAATAGACATCGGTTGCTTTGACTGTCACATCATAATTACCCGGCGATAGACGAGCGTCTACTACATCATTAATTAGATAATTTTGAATTTCAGCCTCCGCCAGGGTCGCGATTCTATTGGCGACGTTCCAGGTGCTGGAATCGATGACCGCGCCATCCGGCGTTTTGATTTCTATAAACATGCTAACCTGAGCGAAATAACCTGAACTATCCGGTTGAAAAGACAGCTGACCACGATTCAAGCAATAATATATTTCCGTGAAACAAACATCCACATTATCGGAATATTTAAAGCTGGCATAATCTGTCGCCAGATACAGGCTATTTTCGGATGGAACCTTGGTCGAAGCTTCGGCTGCCGGCCATACTGATGATAGAATAATAAACAAAATAAAGTACTTTATGACAAATTTCATGGCCTTCCTCCATAGATATCTATACTCTTGGTCACGTCTCCGTCATACGGATACTGTAAAATATACTCACCATAGCCGGCGCTATCGATAAACAGAAAACGCCGTCTGGGATTATAATAATACCAAATTTCATATGGTTTCGTTTCGAGATCGAAAGGATGCCTCTCGATATCGTCCGGCTGGCCGTTGATAATGTAAATCATCCCCATATCGGTGCGCCAACCCTCTTTATTGGGAATTTCGAATTGCTTATTGCAGTAGGCCATCCGTCTGTAATATTCATCTTTTATCTCGTTCTCATCGGTATCCGGCACGGGGTCTCGTGATTTCCAGAATTTATTCCATTCCATGATACGATTTTCTTTGGGGGCATTTTTTAACGCTTTCATCTCCGCCGATGTCGCTATATATCTGAGTTGCTCCACGGCGTTGTCGAAATCGTTTTCCACCATCTGTAAGGCCGACCAATGAATTACGAACTTTCCCTGGCTGCTTATATACTCCTCCCCGTTTTGATCAGCCGTGTAAATATGAAGATCATAACTGCCGGGTTTAAGGTTTTCCAAGCTGAGCGAATCGACTGACCCTTTAAATTCCTGCCTGTGCCTTTCGACTTGCTTTGAAACTACTACTTTATTTTTATGATCTCTAATTTCATATGTAAATTTGACCATATCATCGTTTTTCGCTGGATCATAATATTCATAGTAAAATTTCAAAGATAAAATATCATCGCCGTAGCGCCTGGAGCATGATGGTACCAGGCGCCAACCGTTTTTATCGAAAACCGACGGCTCTACGACATTTTCGATCAGTCTGAGAAATTCAATTTGAGAAATATCAGGTTGATTCAATCTGTATTTGGGAACTTTTAAATCCGCCTCAAGAGGAACCGTTGAAGTCGCGTTCTGGTCTTTCAATGTTACCTGGACTTTATAATCTCCCGGAGGTACATAAAACCTGGAAACGTCTATCACGAAGTTTTTCTGATTGTCGGCATCTTCATAAGTATCAGCGTATAAAGTATTCTCGGATTCCTTCGCGGATATTTGTTTCTTGCCATCCTTAATAATCGTGATGATACTATATTTGGCGACATATTTCCCATCCTGACGTATGTACAACAAGTGGGATGAATATACTTGATAATATACCTCGAGCAAATTCAAACCGGCGCTGTCGGAGGCAAATGACGCGAAATCGACATTAAAAGCCGCGGGTTTTACCTCTACTTGCGAAAACGCGGGAATCGACATACTCAACAAAAGTGAAAAGGTTAATAATATTCTCATAATCCCTACCTCTATAACCTTGTTTTAGCCCCCATCAGGCTATTAACCAAACCGGTTATATTCATTAACATTTAACCTGTAACATGATCATCAAATCATAATACAACACCGCCACGGCTAACCATAAAAGCTTCAAAATTAATAATTTATCCGCTTTAAACGCCTTAGCTCTACTACTATATTATACATTAAACTGCCAGATAAATTCCAGTGTTTCTTTTTATTCGTAATGAAGACATTCAATTGGGTCTAATCGGGAGGCCCGGGCCGCCGGATATATGCCGAATATAAGCGCAACCATCACGGCAAAAACAAAACCGGTAATCACCCAGGGTATTGAGACAACCGCCGGCAAAGGTGAGACAGCGGCCACGAATTGCGATAATAAAACGCCGATTAATATCCCCAAACAACCCCCCAATCCCGAAAGGACCATGGCTTCAATCAAAAATTGCCATAAAATACTGGACCTTTTGGCCCCTACAGCTTTACGGATGCCGATCTCTTTAGTTCTTTCGGTGACCGAAACCAGCATTATATTCATCACGCCCACGCCGCCGACCATTAAGCCGATAGATGAAATTATAATCATAACGAACCAGACCGCCTGAGTTAACTGCTCCCAGATTTCGTATAAGCTTTCTTGAGTGAAAACGGCAAAATCGTTCTCATCGTTATATTTTAAACCGTGCCGCCGCCGCATTAAATCGGTAACCTGGTCAATAGCTTCCGGCATCACTTCGGAACCCCTGGCTTTACAGGCTAACCATAAAGCCGTCTCCTCGGGATGAATTTTTTCAAATGCGCCATAAGAAATAAGGATAAAATTATTCTCACCGCTACCCATGATCGTTTTGCGTTTTTCCATGACACCAACAACGGCTAATTTATCCCCGTTTACGGTAATCACCTTACCGATTGGATTAATTCCCGGAAATAAAACGTCTCTTACGTCCTGGCCGATTACACAGACATAGGCACGGTATTTAATATCATTATCAGTCAAAAACCTGCCGCTTTCGACAAAAGCATTATTGACAAGTTCATAGCCTGGAACGGTGCCAAAGAACGCGAAATTTTTAGACGTAAAATCCTTGTATTTGGCGATATTACCATCGGGGGCTCGATAGTAATTCTGAGGCGATACGGCCTCAATTAAGGGACAGTACTCCTCAACAGCCAGCGCGTCATCAAAAGTAATATCAGGTCGATTGCGCTCGGCCGAGCTTCGACGCCCCATCTGTATGCCCGGCTTGTATTTCGACACATAGATCGCGCTGGACCCCAGGCTCTCTATTTGCTGGGCCATCGAATGGTTAAGACCCTCGATAAGCGATACCATGCCTATAATCGAGGAGACACCGATAAGGACACCTAATATCGTTAAAAAAGAGCGTAGTTTATGGGCCTTGATAGTCTCCAACGCCATAGCCAGGTTCTCTTTATATTCCTGAAATTTTAACATAATTCTTTCTTAGTTTTCTCTATTCATAATGAAGGCACTCAACCGGGTCTAATCTGGCGGCTCGCATAGCCGGGAAAATACCGAA
>CAZFSN010000060.1:0-14765 GCA_964521815.1 uncultured Ignavibacteria bacterium
TAAATAAACATGTTGACAATTATTGAATTATGATAATATTATTACAAAAGTATTAATTAACCTTAAAACAAGGAGTGACTTAATGAAAAGAATAATCGATTTGAGCGCGGTTTTATTGGTCATGTTATATTGTCCGGCGGTTTTTGCCCATGCTACATATACTGGCTATTCGGGAGCCCCCGGCTCATCCGGCAGCTGTGCTTCATCATGCCACGGTACAAGCGGAGGGACAATTCAGATCTCCGGTTTTCCGGAACAGTTCGTCGAGGGTCAAGCATATACAATTACGATTACCCATTCCGGGGGAAGCTCAATCAGGCAGTTCAACGGCAGTTGTCGGGCCGGTTCTGGATCGGCCAATGCCGGCATTATTTCCGCGGCAACAAATACATCAGCTTACAGTCAAACAAACGAAACTAATGGCATTCGTTTATCAGCTACAAATCAAAACAGCGGGACTTTCATCTGGACCGCGCCTATCGATACGACCTCGGAAGCAAGACTGTATATCGCGGGCCTGCAGGGGAGCTACAGCGGTCAGAATACCAGTCTGGTTTTGGTTTCCACCAGACAACAGGTTGGCATAAAAGATCAAGCGGAAATTCCTGAATCTTATGTTATTCTATCGAATTACCCCAATCCATTTAACGCCTGGACTAATATCGTGTTCAATCTGCCCGCGAGTAATGACGTTCGCCTGGATATTTACAATCTAAGTGGCCAACTCGTTGAATCGTTCCGTGAAGGTTATTTAGAAGCCGGTCAGCATTCTATTGTCTGGGCTGCCGCGGATTATCCCAGCGGGATTTATTTATACAAGCTTTCTTTTGGAGAGCGCGAGATTGCCAACAAAATGATTTTGCTGAAGTAATAAAATGTTTCACCCCACTATAATTACTTTAACAAGAAAAAGAGCCGGGTTTTGATTTTCCCGGCTCTTTAATTATGATTTTTTCAATTGCGAAATTATTTCACTTATGAGTTATTTATAATTTAGCCAGTTCCTTTTCCAGACGCGAGACCAGGGTATCAAGTTGATCGACGACGGCCTGGAAATTATCCGGTTGAGATAAATCGACTCCGGCTTTTTTTAGTTGTTCCATCGGGTAATCATTACCGCCGGATTTTAACAGCGTTAAGTATCTTGTCCTGGTCGCATCGCTGATTTTCTTATCCTTTGAGATGAGTTCATTATGTATTTTAGCGGAAGCGGCGAAGCTGGTGGCGTATTTATAAACATAATACGGCGTTTGGAAAAAATGGCTTATACGCGACCATCGACACCCCAACAGATCATCCTTGAATTCAGCATCGCCAAAATATTCATCTTCCAGACCTAAATATAACGATTTTATAACATCGGCCGTAATCGGCTGACCCTGTTCGGCCAATTTATGGGCCTGCCATTCGAAATCAGCGAACAGCACCTGGGTGTAAAATGTCCCGATGATATTATCGATAGCTTGTTGTAATAGAGCAACACGTTCTTTGGGGTCTTTAGCATGGTCGAACATATAATCCAAAAATAATGCTTCATTAAGCGTCGAGGCCACTTCAGCCACGAAGATGGTGTATGAGGAAGTGGCAAACGGTTGATTTTCTTGTGATAAAATCGTGTGCATGGAATGCCCGACTTCATGGGCGACAGCGAACATCGCCTCCAGTGTTTCATTGTAATTCGTCAGTATATAAGGATGAACTCCATAGACGCCGGCCGAAAAAGCCCCGCTGGTCTTGCCTTCGTTCTCATATACATCAATCCAGCCGCCTTTAAAAGCTTGTTTTATTTTATCCTGGTATTCCGAACCTAAAGGTTTGACTGATGCGATGATTGAGGAAGCGACATTATCATATTCGTAGGTTTTATCGAAATCTACCAGAGGAATATAACCATCATAAAGATGATACGTTTCCAAACCGAGCGTTTTTTTGCGGAGTTTAAAGTATCGTTTAACCGGAGCGGTTCCGGTTTTTACCCGTTCAATCAGATTTTCATATACCGAAACAGATACATTGTTGGCATCCAGGGCGGCTTCCAGGGTCGAGCCGTAATTTCGCGCCTGGGCGTTGGCCCAATCCCGCTGCAAAATCGAGTTATAAATCGAGGCATAGGTATTTAAGTCGGCATTATAGACATTATAGAGCGCCTCAAAAGCTTTTCTTCTATCATCCTGGTTGCGATGAGTAGAGGTTATATTTTGATACGTGCCTTCGGTGACCGTGACTGTATCGCCGTCGGATAAGATAACATCCTGAAACTTAATATCTGAAATGGATAAGTCATTATAAATAGAGCCCGGCGTACCGTCGAAAGGGCTGAAGTAAGATAACAATTGCTCTTTATCCGCGTCCAGCACGTGTTTCTGTTGACGATAAAGGTCTTCAATGGAAAATCGATATGGCGCCAATTCTTTGGTTTTATCCAACCAGGTTTGCATTGTCTCCCAGGGGATTTGAAGGAGTTCCGGATTGAACCAGGAAGTGGCCACGTCGAATTTGGCGAAAACTATTCGGACCTGTTGAAGTCGGGCGCTTACGTCATTGTCTCTATTGTCTGTCGCGAGCATCAATGCGGGGTAACGATAAACTTTGTACGCGAGCATCCCCAGTTCATCGCCGAGCAGTGAGGCTTTTAGTAATTGCTGTGGGCCCTGTGCCAAAGTTCCTTTCAGAGCGGCATATTCGTCCATTTTTGTTTGAAGTTCAGCTAATCCTTTTTCCCAGGCTTCCCAGTCGGGATAGATGTCATTTAGATTCCATTTGTATTTATCCGGTATTTCACTGCGGATAAGTGTTTTGGGTCCCGCATTCGCGCTGCCGGCTATGGCCATTAGCACAAAAACGATGACGAGAATGATGTTAACAGCGGATCTGGCTTTTACCAAATGCATTTTGCGCACTCCTTTCGTTTAGCACAGATTATTAAACTCAAACTATTAAACAATACGAAAAATTAACACAAAAGTTGTTCGTATTGGCATATATTAACTCAAATTAGGTGATATCTGTTGCAAAAAGCCGTTAATTATGAACAAGTTGCTTAATATTTATTTAATTTGTGGATTTGTAAATGTACATGATGCGTATGATTATTATGTTATGGTCAAATTTCTTTATTTATAGTATTAATATCTCCGGCTGAAACATGGTAGGCGGTTTTTCGTAATTCGTTAATATGTTTGATGGCAAGTTTAAAAGGCTTTTATCAGATGTTATCTAATCTTACAATAGAAATACTATTTGGCCAAATACCAGTTTGTTTTATATTATTTTTTAAATGAAAATATGAACACTACCGAGAGAGAAATAGATACTATTTGGCTTGAAACAAAGGCGCTTTGCCGTCATTATCAATTAGGTTCACAAAAAATCAAAGCGGTCGATAGCGTCGATTTACTTATCTCCAAAGGTGAATTCCTGGCTATATGCGGCGCTTCAGGATCAGGTAAATCGACATTATTGGGGTTATTAGCCGGACTGGATACGCCAACATCAGGGCAAATAATAGCCGATGGCCTTTCATTATCATCGTTAAGCCGGCGTGAATTGGCGGCCTATCGGGCTCAAAAAGTCGGTATGGTTTTTCAATCATTCAACCTGATTCATCATCACACAGCTCAAAAAAACGTTGAGCTGGCCCTGTATTTCAGTACGGCCTCCGACCAACCGAGAAAAACAAGAGCCAGGGAGATGCTGGAGCGTCTGGGTTTGGGCGATCGATTAGAACATCGCCCCGCTGATTTATCGGGTGGCGAACAACAAAGAGTCGCGATTGCCCGGGCGCTGGTTAAACAGCCGGCCATTCTGTTTGCCGATGAACCCACCGGCAATCTCGATTACGAAAATTCCAGACATATCGCGAATTTGCTTATCGACCTTAACCGTCAGGGCTTAACAATTGTTTTGGCCACTCATGATCTTGAAATAGCACAAAGCTCAGCCCATCGGATTATTCGTATGCATTACGGCAAAATCACGGATGAGATTAAGAATCCATCGGGAAAACGGGAGCCTCAATGAACCTTCGCGATTTAATCTCCATTTCTATAGGCAATTTGTGGCGGATGAAGCTTCGCGCGTTTTTGACTATTTCCGGCGTCGTTATAGCTATTACTACTTTCGTCTCGATGGTGTCATTTGGAGCGGGAAATCAGAAATTAATCTCGGATCAGTTCGAACAACTTGGTTTATTTTCCACGATTCTGGTTTATCCACCCGATGAAAGCGAAAATGATTCAGCCCAGGCGGTCGTGCTTGATGATGGGGCCATCGCCAAATTATCTCAGATTCAAGGGGTGATTTTAGCTTATCCTTATGATGAGTTCGAGGTAAAGGCGGCCTTTGCCGATACCGAACTGACAACATCTGCGCAAGCGCTACCGGACACGGCCTTAAAAACCAGATTGTTTTCGCATCTGTTAGCCGGGCGGGTTTTTCCAAGCGACAGCGCTAAAGATGCAATTATCAGTAATGAGTTACTCGATGGACTAAATATCGAAAATCCCGATTCAGTTATCGGCAAGCAAATTATAATCTCAGTTAAAGTTGCCAGCATTGATAGTGGATTGATTAATATTTTTCAGGATAAAGATGGCGAAATTGAAAAGAGGTTAAATGAGATATGGATCGATTCGCTTCTTCGCTTCGATTATTTTAGTAAAATAGCGCGACGGGAACTGAGTTCAGCCGCTATGAGGTTTGTGGATGGTTTTATAAATTCGCCTAAGATTATTTCGGATACGCTCACTATTTGCGGCGTATATAAAATAAACAAAAGCCGTCGCCTGCGAATTAAACCTATTATTATACCAATCGCAACTGCTTCTGTGTTCAATTCAGCCGGTTTTAGCGATGACCCGGTTGAGCTTTTCAGCGCTTTGCGAAGTGGAAAATTATTTGATAGCGGAAACAATCCATCTAAATATTATCCTCAGGCCACGCTTTGTCTTGATCCATATGTGTCTTATGAATCGGTGCGGGATTCGGTAAAAGCCATGGGCTTCAAAACATTCAGTTTCGCCGAGAGCTTCAAGGAGATTCGCCGCTTCTTCTTTTATTTTAATATTGCGTTGGGCATAGTCGGTTTGGTCGCTCTAATTACGGCTTCGCTGGGGATTGCTAATACCATGGTGATGTCGATTCTGGAGCGCACTCGTGAAATCGGCGTGCTTAAATCGCTGGGAGCAGACGAATCTTATATACGCCTGTTGTTTCTGGTGGAATCCGGGGTCATCGGAACCATCGGGGCTTTGATTGGAATATTATCCGGCTGGATAGTTACCAGAGTAATTTCGCTGATCGCCAGAATAATTATGGAGAAACAGGGTTGGGACATCGTTGAATTATTCGCTATGCCGCTCTGGCTAATTATGACGGCTTTTCTTTTCGGGCTTCTGGTCAGTTTAGCGGCCGGTTATTTTCCGGCTTCCAGAGCCGCCAGAGTCGATCCTGTCCAGGCATTGCGGAATGACTAAAACATCCTTTTTTATAAATTAATAATAAATATCTAATCCAAGAATGGATACATTGATTTTATTTCTGCTTGAAATATTTTAAGCTATCTCCTAAGATTCCGCGAATATCGGCATAATCGAGTAAGCCGCTAATCAATAATGATTTTCGATGAATAATTCTGAGAACTCGAATACTTACGTGAAATTAATGAATAAAAATCATGATTGAGGGTATTTTAGAAAAAGGCCGAGTGATCGGCGAAGGAGGTATTGACCTGTGATTATATTTGCCACAATATTCGGCGTAGGTTTTTTGCTTCTGATAATTAGTTTGATTTTCGGCCATGACACCGACGTCGACGCGGACACCGATGTACACAACGGTACATCCGGACCGAGTGTATTCAGCGTTAAGATGATATCGTTAATCATGATCGGTTTCGGGGCCGTCAGTTTCGGCATAAGAGCTACTCAGGATGCCACTATGTTTAAATCCTCGATGGCCGGCGTAGCCGGGGCCGCGGTTATTGGCGTAGTAGGGTATTTTATAATCAGGGCTTTCTATGCCAGCCAGGTTAGTTCAACCATAACCGATCGGGATTTGCTCGGCTGTACTGCTACAGTACTGGATACAATAATCGCCGACGGCCAGGGGCAGGTTGCCTGCATTTTACAGGGCCGCGAAATAACATATCTGGCTCGTTCAAGCCACGGTCAGGCTATAAATCGCGGCAAATCCGTAATAGTTATCAGTAAAACCGGTAATATCGTAACGGTAGAACCAATTGAATAATATTATTAAAGAAATAGCATTTAAGCGGAGGTATTATGTTTTTTGAAAACATGGTTTGGCCAATTATCGGATTAGCCATTGTCATAGCTTTTTTCGCGCTGGTGAAAATACTATCGGCGTTTTATATCCGGGTACCGCCAAATAAAGCGGCGTTTTTCTACGGCGCTAAAAGCGGCAAGCGCAAAGTCCAAAAAGTCACGCAGGCCGGAATTCCCGGCGGGGCGCCGGTATCGGTACTTCCGCCCGGAACGGTAGTAGTTACCGGCGGCGGCCGTATGCGCAAGCCGGTTATAGAGTCGGTCCAGTTCCTCGATTTGTCCGAGATCACGCTCCCCCAGATTCGAGTTGAAAATATGCCCAATATCGACGGCGTGCTGGTGACTGTCGAGGCGGTAGCCAACATTCGGTTCAAAGATGACGCCGAATCGCTTCTGGCCGCCGGTTCGAGATTTCTGGGTATGGAGCATAACAGTATAGTCAACACCGCCCGCGAAACCCTCGAGGCCAACCTGCGTGGCGTTGTTGGCACGCTGACTGTCGATGAGTTGATTAAAGACCGTGAAGCATTCCGTCAACAGGTGCTTAAAGAAGCCACCGAGGATTTAGCCAGGCTGGGCATGCAGCTGGATGTTTTCAACCCGCAGTCTATCACTGACAATCAGGGGTATATCGAAGCTCTGGGTAAAAAGCGCACCGCCGAAGTCAAACGTGACGCGGCTATTGGCGAAGCAGAGGCTCTGGCAGAAGCCAAAAAGAGAGCCACCGATGCCGAACGGGCCGCCGAAGTTGTCGCTCAGAACAATGAAAAACTAAAAGCCGAAGCCACCAAAGAGGCGGATGTCGCCAAGCAGAGGTTCGCCGCCGAGGTCGCGACCCAGACTGCCAAAGCTCAACAGGCCGGCCCACTTTCAACAGCCAGCGAACGGCAGAAAGTCATTGTCGCGGAAGTCAAAATCGAGGAGGAGCAATCCCGGGCCCAAATAGCAGTGGAAGAACAAAATATCTTGCGCGAACAGAAATCTCAGGAAGCGACAGTAGTCGTGCCGGCCAAAGCCAAAGCCGATGCCCTGATTAGAGAATCGGAAGGTTACAAGCAGGCTGAAATAGCCAAGGCCGACGGTGATAAATACGCTACTATCGCTCGCGCCGATGCCCAGAAACACAAGCTGGAAATGGAAGGCTCAGGTGAAGCAGCGGCGGTAAAAGCCAAGGGTCTGGCTCAAGCCGATATTATCAAACAGCAAGGCCTGGCCGAAGCCGAGGTAATCAAGCAGCAGGGTCTGGCACGGGCGGAAGCGCTTCTGAAGATTGCCGATGCCTACAGCAATTTCAATGATAAGGCGCTTGTTCTCGAGTTAGTCAAGTCATTACCGCCGACCGTGGAATCGTTAGGCTCGGTGTTCAGCGCGATTGCCGCGCCGATGGGCAATATCGATAAGCTGGTAGTGGTAGATAGCGGCGGCAACGGCGGTACCGATGGCGGCGCCTTACAGCGGTTCGCCAAGACCGGCCCGGTGATCTTGTTCCAGATGATCGAACAATTGAAAGCCGCCGGTTTCGATATCACCAGCCTGTTAAAGAAAGCCGGTATCGAAAAAGCGGAAGTTACTGAGGAATAAATAATTGGATTCATGTACTGGGGCTTGTTAATAAAGAGGCGTGTATGTCATTGCGAATCCCGCGATAAGCGGGATGAAGCAATCTGGATGTTTGCCGCTCAGAGACTTCCAGATTGCTTCGTCGTCTTACAGACTCCTCGCAATGACAATTTTAAAATTCTTTGAAATTTTTAAACAAGCTGCCGGGTTCACCGCCCGGCAGTTTTCTTCATGTGGGCGACAGACGTCCTCGTCTGCTCCGCTGTTTGTTTCGCTGAGGAACGGGCAGACCGGGAGGTCTGCCGCGCACCAAGCTTGATAACATCAAAAAAATACGGAGAAAACTCATGCAGCCAATATACCTCGATTATAACGCCACCACGCCGATAGACCCACGCGTCGCCGAAGCGATGTTGCCATATATACACACTCATTTCGGTAATCCATCCAGCGGGCATGTTTACGGGCAGATTACTAAAAAAGCGGTGGATAACGCCCGCAATCAGATAGCCGGGATGATTGGTTGTTTGCCCGATGAGGTAATTTTCGCCAGCGGCGGGACGGAATCGAATAATTATGCCATAAAAGGCGTGGCTCTGGCTTATAAGGCCAAAGGCAATCATATCATTACCTCGGCTGTAGAACATCCAGCGGTGATCGAGGTGTGCCGCTATCTGGAAAAGCAGGGCTTTCGGATCACCTATCTGCCGGTCGATCAATACGGCCTGGTCGATCCCGGTCAGGTAGAAAGCGCTATCACCGGCGAGACTATATTGATATCGATTATGCAGGCGAATAACGAGGTCGGTACTATCGAACCGATTGCCGAAATCGCTGATATAGCTTATCGCCATAACGTGCTGATGCACACCGATAGCGCGCAAGCCGTCGGTAAAATTCCCGTGCGTGTCAATCAACTCAATGTCGATTTGCTGTCGATAGCCGGGCATAAGCTTTATGCTCCTAAAGGAATCGGAGCTTTATATATCAGAAGCGGAGTGAAGCTTGAGAAGCTGATACACGGCGCTAACCATGAAATGAACTTGCGGGCCGGTACCGAAAATGTAATCGAAATAGTCGGCCTAGGCGAGGCTTGCGCTTTAATCGAACAGGATTTTGATAAACATTACGAGCGCATGAAAAAAATGCGAGATCGACTCGAAGAAGGATTAAAGCGACTCGCTTTCGATATCAAAATAAACGGCCATCCCGATAAACGCTTGCCGAATACTTGCAGTGTCAGTTTCAAAGGCTTGAAAGCCAACGGAATCCTCGATAAGATGAGAAGCGTGGCAGCTTCCGCCGGTGCGGCCTGTCATACTGATAACATTAAAATTTCCAGCGTGCTTGAAGCTATGAGCGTACCAATAGATTACGCTATGGGCACGATACGCTTTTCGGTAGGTCGTTTTACGACTACTGATGAGATTGATCAAGCTTTGGCTGATGTTGCGAAGGCTGTTAGCGTATAGGATTTCAAGCGTTTAATAGTAGTCGGGTCAGGGGACCCGACTACACGGGAACGTGCTGCCGGGTGCCCTCACCCGGCAGCTTTTTTGTTCGCTATACCCCGCTGAATTGCACATTCTTGAAATAAAAGCTTGGGCGACGATTCGATGAATAGATATACGGGTCATTACCGACTTCGGCCAGTTGATTCCAAAAATCGGTTAAATTGCCGGATATATTCATCTCGTTAACCGGCTGAATAATTTTACCATCTTCGATATATTTGCCGACTATGCCAAATGAAAAATCGCCGGTGGTCGAATTGGAGTTGCCGCCTATGAAATCGGTTATCAGGAAGCCTTTTTTGATATCCTTGATCATCTCTTCAGGGGATCTGGAGCCATATTCGAAAACGGTATTAGTCGCCGACGCGATGGTCGGTTCCATGCCCAGTTTCCGGCCATAGTAATTGTCGACATAGTATGATTTCAGCACACCCTTATCGATCATCACCCGGCGCTTGGTGGCCATGCCTTCGCCATCGAAAGTTTGCGAACCTAAGCCCGTCTTGATGAACGGATCGTCTATCGCTGTCAACTTGTCGGAGGCGATTTTCTGATCGAGCTTGCCTTCTAAAAACGATCTTTTCTGCTGAAGTGAACTTGCCCTCATGGGGCCGGCTAAGCTGCCTAAAATTCTGCCGGCGGCCCGGTTTTCGATCACCATGTCATATGTGCCGGAAGCCATTTTGGTTTGGCCTATTTTATCCAAAGCGCGCTTGACGGCGAAATTTGCCATTATTTCCGGAGAAGGCAAATCGTTGAAGAACCTTACAGTCCGCCAGTCCCAATCATTTGGGCGACCTTTATCGCCGTCCTTGACAGTGACATCAACGCCGCCGGCAAAACTTGTCCCCTGGCGGGTGCCCTCGAAACCGTTGCTATGGACTTTTACCGTGTCATAAGACGAATCGGAGTAATAGGCCGTACAAGTAATAATCTTATCGCTTAAACCCAGCGTGATGTCTTGAATTTCTTTGGCGATTTTGACTCTTGTTTCCGAATTGACCTTTCCGTAGGCCGGGTCAACCAATTCCAGGTCGATATTTTGTTGCCCCTCGTAATATTTGGGATCGGGCAGCAAACGATATGGATCTTCGCTCAAATATTTAGTCATCGCCACCGCCTCATCGATAAATTTGGACAGCGTTTCTTTTTTAAGATCATTGGTGGAATGCGAAGAATATTTTTGGTTGGCATAGATCGACAAGCTTAAAGAATTCTGAGTTGAGTCTTTTAATTTATCAAGCTTATTATCGCGATATTCGACATCGATATCTCTTTGATTGACGATATTGACAGCCGCATCATCGGCGCCGGCCTTTTTCGCCTGGGTTACGACCCAATGGGCAAGCTCAAGTCTTTCTTTTTTATTCATAAATTGTACCTTGCTTTCAGATTAAAATTTACCTCGTTTGATCCTATCCCCGATTCTAAGCGTTAATTCCACCGACTGTAATTGATGACACTTTGCAAGTCGGCAATCCATCCGACACCAGGCACCATTGGCCGTCTTTGCCGCAATAACCGCCGCCTTTAAATAATTCAAGGTCATTACCGACCATGACGATTTTGCTCAAAACATCCGGGCCATTGCCAATGATATTGACATCTTTGACGGGACTGGTAAGCTTGCCGTCTTCTATCAAGCGTCCGGTGCTGACATAGAATGTAAAATCGCCGGCGCCTATCTCGACCTGGCCATTGGTAAAGGTTTCCGTGTAAAGGCCTTTTTTGACGCTTTTAATTATCTCTTCTTTAGTATGAGGTCCGGGCAACATGTAAGTGTTTCTCATTCTGGGGATTGGCGGATTACGGAAATCCTGCCGTCGTCCATTGCCGGTCGGTTTGACTTTGTAATATCTGGAACTGATCCGGTCGTGCATGTAGCTTCTTAAGATACCATCTCTGACCAGATATGTCATTTCTGTGTCGTTGGCTTCATCATCGACATTTATGGAACCGCGAAGATTCGGATTCGTGCCGTCATCGACGATAGAGACGAAACTTTCCGCGACAGGCTTATCAATTTTATCCGCGAAAATCGAAATACCCTTGCGGTTGAAGTCGGCCTCCATGCCGTGGCCGATCGCTTCATGAAGTAAAATGCCGGAATCACCGGCGGCCAGTACAACTTCCATCTCGCCGGCTTCCGGTTTTACAGCCTCAAATAAATCAACGGTGCGGGTGACCGCCTCTTTGGCCATAAAATCGAGTTTCTCCGGGGTGAAATATTCGATTCCTGCCCGAGGTCCAAGGCTGTAGTAATTTTCCTCACGTTGGCCATTTTGTTCGGCTACGCAGGTTACGGATACAGTCGTCATCGGCCGATAGTCACAGACAACCCGGCCTTCGGAAGTAACTATTAAAACGTAAGAGCTCTCATCCTCGAACCAGATACGGGTCTTGATAATTCGATTATCCAAAGCGAAAGTCTTGTCATTAATTCTTTCAAGATAGGGTATTTTTTTATCGATTCCCACGTCTTCCCATAATGTTTCGATAGGATAGTAATTAGGCGTTTGATGAAATTTCAGTTCCTTCGGAGGGAGGTTTTTGCTTTCGCTCGCGATATTCGAGGCTGTCTTGGCCGCCAGCTTCATCGCTTCCGGGGATACTTCCTCCGTGAAAGAATAGCCGGTCTGTTCGCCCTCGATAACCCGGATACCGACGCCGAAATCGATATTGCTGTAGGCGCGGTTGACAGCTTTATCCTCAAGACCGATCCAATTGCTGATTCGGTGTTGGAAGAAGATATCGCAGTAATCGCCGCCCTTGTCCAACGCCGCCGCCATCACATCCCGGATAGTTTTTTCATCTACGCCGAAATGTGAATAGTAATCTTTCAAGTTGCGTTGTTGACCGAGTGGGCCGGCGAAAGCTGACAACGGGTTTAATTTAAAAAAGATCGGAACCGATACCAACGCTATTCCGGCGGCGCCGGTTTTGATAAATTTTCTGCGCGACATTTCTTTCATCGCTGACTCCCTTTATATGATGTGTACACTTACCCACTAAGTTTTATTTGATAAATCTCGGCCATTCTATTAATAATATACTGGTTTTCTGGAGATGTTCCCCACTTTTTTTGTACGAAATTGAAAATATTTTTGACTTGCTTACACTATGTGTTAATTAGAAAAACATCAAAAAATCTGAAAGATTTTAAAATTGATCTTGATTGGCAAACGTGCTGTTGCAAATTACTTAATTTAAGCTGAATTATTAATCAATCTGTTCGATAAAGGATAATAACTGTTTGACAATTAATAGATTAACAGTAAAATCTCGGGATTTTGATTTGATTTAGAGAAAAGCAGGAAAATATTTTTAAGTCCTTGACACAAGCCGACGTTTATATACATTTCCGGCGAATAAATAAAGAATCTGGACAAGGTAAATAAATTATGTCTAAAGCAAAAATAGAACAGCTTAAAAAAACACGGGCCAAACTTATCCTGGGCGGCGGCGAAAAACGCATAGCCAAACAGCATGAGCTGGGCAAACTGACGGCGCGCGAAAGAATTGACCTTTTATTCGAGCCCAATACGTTTCGCGAATCACTGCTTTTCATGAAACATCGCTGTACCAGTTTCGATATGGAAGGCAAAGAATTCCACGGCGAAGGAGTCATCACCGGCCACGGCATAGCTGATGGCCGCCCTGTTTATGTTGCCAGCCAGGATTTCACCGTTGCCGGCGGTTCGGTCGGCGAAGCGACCGGCATGAAAATTCAGCAGGCCATGGATGCCGCTTTAAAAACCGGCGATCCTTTTGTCATGATTAATGATTCAGGGGGCGCCCGTATTCAGGAGGGCGTCGATTCCCTGTCGAGCTATGGCGGCATATTTTACCGAAATGTGCTTCTTTCGGGCGTTGTACCGCAGATAAGCATTATCGCCGGACCTTGCGCGGGGGGAGCGGCGTATTCGCCGGCCTTGACTGATTTCATCATTCAAATTCGCGATGAGGGTCAGATGTATATCACCGGCCCGCTGGTTATAAAAGAAGTCACCGGCGAGGAGATAACCGCCGAACAATTAGGCGGTGTCGAAAGCCATGCCTATTATTCCGGTGTCGTACATTTTATCGCTGAAAACGATGAAGATGCTATTAATATCACCAAGCGATTGCTTTCGTTTTTACCCAGCAACAACACCGAGGACCCGCCCTTTGTGCCGGAATTGCATGATGAGGAAATCGTACCGGATGAATCCCTTAATGCGATTATCCCGGATGATTCGAAAGAACCTTACGACATGCACGAGGTAATATTGGGCATACTCGATAAAGATGATTTTCTGGAAATACAGGAACATTTCGCGCCTAATATTATCGTCGGTTTTGGCCGATTGACCGGCTTTACTGTCGGCGTGGTTGCCAATCAACCGCTGAATAAAGCCGGGGTGTTGGATATCAATTCATCGGATAAAGCCTCGCGTTTTATACGTTTTTGCAATGCCTTCAATATCCCTATTCTGACATTTGTCGATGTGCCGGGTTTCATGCCGGGTGTCCAGCAGGAATATGGCGGAATTATCCGTCACGGGGCCAAGATGCTTTTCGCGTACGCGGCGGCGACTGTGCCTAAAATCACACTGGTCGTGCGCAAGGCTTATGGCGGAGCTTTTCTGGCTATGTGCGCCAAGAGCATGGGCGCGGATATGCTTTGCGCCTGGCCCACCGCCGAAATAGCGGTGATGGGCGCCGAAGGCGCGGTGAATGTTTTGTACCGTAAGGAAATCAGCGAAGCCGAAGATACCAAGGCGGAACGGGCTAAAAAGATCGATGAATACAAAGACACTTTCGCCAATCCTTATTTCGCGGCCGCCCGAGGCCTGGTCGATGAAATATTAGAACCGGCTGATACCCGAGCCTATCTGGCTTCGGCGTTAGAAGTCCTGAAGGCCAAACGAGAACTGAGGCCCCAGAAAAAGCACGGGCTGATTCCCCTTTAAGGGAAGGAATGATCATGACGGAAATGATTATTTTCAGTTTGAGGTTTTCCGCTATCGCTCTGCTAATAGTATTTGGCGCGCTGGCTCTAATATCATTCATAATCTCCTTAATAAAGCGGGCGGATGATAGCTGGCAAACGCGCGAAAATTCTCAGGCGGCGGCGGCTTTGGAAAAAGAACCCAGCATCGATTCGCTTACTCTGGTTTTATTAACCGCCGCGGCGGCCACTATTTTGCAAGGGAGATTTTATATAAAGCGAGTCAGACGACTTATGCCGGCAACCTCGGCCAAAGGAACGTGGTCGCTTCAAGGGCGGGCTGTGCTTCTGGGTTCGCATATCATCGGCAAGAAACGATGACCGGTTTTGAAAAGTGAACTGTCAATGTGAATAAAATTATTTTTATGAGGCAGATATGAAATTAAAAATAACGGTACATGGCATAGCTTACGAAGT
>CAZFSN010000061.1:0-14678 GCA_964521815.1 uncultured Ignavibacteria bacterium
TATCGCTCTTTAAATATTAATCGATTGAATAAGACGGCCGCGCTATTTAAAGGCGATCATGATTTTACGGCGTTTTGTAAAACGAAATCGTTAAAGCATAATAATCGTTGTGAGATCTATGTTTCGCGATGGTTCCGCTATGGCGGAAAGTTGATTTACGAAGTGAAAGCCAACCGGTTTTTACATCACATGGTGCGCCGCCTGATCGGTTCGATGCTGGCGGTGGAAAATTCAAAATTGGGCTTGACACATATTAAGGCTTTTTTGAATAATAAAGATACCGCGCGTTATAACGTGCCGGCTAAGGGATTGGTATTAATTAAGGTAAATTATAGAAGGGAAAGACAATGAAATTTTTTATCGATACCGCTAATGTCGATGAAATCAAAAAAGCGGCCGAACTGGGAGTGCTTGACGGTGTGACAACTAATCCATCGCTGTTAGCTAAAGAAAAAGGTAATTTCAGAGACATTCTGAAACGTATCTGCGAAATCGTCGATGGCCCTATTTCGGCGGAAGTGACCGCTTTGGATACCGACGGCATGGTGCGTGAAGCCGAGGACCTCCGCCAAATACATAAGAATATCGCGGTTAAAATACCCTGCACTCGCGAGGGTTTTATCGCCACCAAGCGTTTAAGCGATAAAGGCGTGATGGTCAATATGACGCTTTGCTTTTCACCTTTACAGGCGCTTCTGGCCGCCAAAGCCGGCGCGGCTTTTATCTCGCCATTTATCGGGCGGCTGGATGATGTCAGCCATGTCGGAATGGATTTGGTCGAACAGATCATTCAGATATACGACAACTACGCGTTTTCCACCGAAGTGCTGGTGGCATCGGTGCGCAATCAGCTTCATGTGGTCGAATCGGCTTTGATGGGCGCGGATGTTATCACGATGCCGTTTAATGTAATCGAGCAGATGGCCAAACATCCTTTGACCGATGTTGGCTTGAAAAAGTTTTTGGCCGATTGGGAGAAAGTGAAAAAAGATTAGATGATACCGCGCTACACAATGCCCGAGATGGGGCGGCTCTGGAGCGATGAAAATAAGTTCCGCACCTGGCTGGAAGTGGAAATCGCTGTTTGTGAAGCCTGGGCCGGGTTAGGTAAAATACCCAAATCGGCGGCGGCTGAGATCAAAAAGAAAGCCGATTTCAATGTCGACCGGATTCTCGAAATCGAGGAAGAGACCAAACATGATGTTATCGCCTTTCTGACTAATGTCGCGGAATATATCGGTCCACAGGCCAAATATATCCACTACGGTCTAACTTCTTCCGATATTCTGGATATTTCGCTGTCGATCACTATCCAGAACGCGGCCGCGCTTATCAGGAAACGATTATTGAAAATAACATCTCAGCTTAAAGTTTTAGCCGGGCGATACTCTAAAACCGTCTGTATCGGTCGAACTCATGGCGTGCATGCCGAACCGACGGTTTTCGGTCTGAAAATGGCGCTCTGGTATACCGAGATGAAACGCAATATCGCGCGGTTCGATAACGCCGTGAAAGGTCTGGCGGTGGGCAAGGTTTCAGGGGCGGTAGGTAATTTCGCCCATGTCGATCCACGGGTTGAAAGCTATGTTTGCCGGAAGTTCAAACTTAAACCGGCCGCTGTTTCAACCCAGATTATTCAGCGTGACCGTCATGCCGACTTTCTCAATACATTGGCGCTGATTGGTGGTTCGCTGGAAAAATTCGCTACCGAAATCAGAAATTTACAGCGCACCGAAATCGGCGAAGTGGAAGAGGGGTTCAGCAAAAAACAAAAAGGCTCATCGGCGATGCCTCACAAGAAAAACCCGATCACGGCTGAAAAAATTGCCGGCCTGTCCAGGGTTCTACGGGGCAATGCTTTAGCCGGTATGGAAAACCAGGCATTATGGCATGAACGCGATATTACTCATTCCTCGGTCGAACGCGTGATTATCCCTGATTCATGTATCATAATTGATTACGTTCTACATTTATTCGAAGGCGTATTAACAAACCTGGTCGTGAATACCAAAAAGATGCGAGAGAACGTTTACCTCGGCGGCGGACTTGTTTTTTCGCAGAGGATGCTCCTGGCTTTAACCGCTAAAATGCCCAGCCGCGAACTGGCCTATAAAACCGTGCAAACTCTGGCTATGCAAGCCAGGGAACAGGGCAAGAATTTCAAAGACCTGATAAACAACTCGCCGGAGGTGAAACGCGTACTGACAGCTAAAGAAATAGAGAAGTGTTTCGATATCACTTTCTTCACGAAAAAAACCGACTATATAATCAGAAGGGCGCTTAAATAATGGTTAAAGAAGGATTGTACTTTTTTCTCCCATTTTTGGTTATCGCTGCTGTCTTTTTTTATCTGTTTAATGGCAGCTTGAATATGACATATATTTATCTCGGCATTGCCAGCTTTTTCTTTGGCTGTCTGATAATGTTATTTTTTAGGGATCCTGAGCGTAAAATACCTCAAGGTGAGAATTTGATCGTTTCGCCGGCCGATGGCAAAGTTGTCAATATCGAAAACAAAAACGATATGAAAGTTATTTCAATATTTTTATCCATATTTGATGTTCATATAAATCGGATTCCCGTCTCCGGCGAAATTAATCGATTGAAATACAAAAAGGGCAAATTCAAAGCCGCTTTCAATAAGAAAGCATCAGATGTAAATGAACGTTTTGAAATAGAAATAAAAACCGATAAAGGTAATGTAATCGTTCATCAGATTGCCGGCGTTTTAGCCCGGCGGGTTGTCTGCCGTCTAAGCGAAGGGCAGGCTGTAAAAACAGGTGAACGATTCGGTATGATCCGGTTTGGCAGTCGAGTCGATCTGTTTTTACCGTCTAACGCCGAACTGGAAGTTGCCATGGGTCAGCGGGTTAAGGGAGCCAAAACCATTATTGGGAGATTGACTTGACAGCTTATCGTCAAATATTCCCCGGCATATTCACGATGGGTAATCTGTTTTGTGGATTTGCCGCGATTTTGACCTGCGTGAGAGGCGATAGGCCCACTGAAGCGGCCTGGCTGATAATCTTTGCCGCTTTTTTCGATTTCCTGGATGGCATAGTAGCCCGCTTATCGAAAGGCGCCTCGAGCTTTGGTGTACATTTGGATTCATTAGCGGATGTCGTATCATTTGGCGTGGCGCCGGCGGTTTTGTTGTATTCGTTTAAACTTGTCGAGCTCGGTAATTGGGGTTGGATAATCGGATTTACTTTCATTATGGCCGGAACCTACCGTCTGGCCCGATATAATTTGACAGCCAAAATAGAAACGAAAGGCAATTTTCTGGGCTTGCCAATTCCGATCGCGGCTGTGGCAATTGCATCATTCGTAATTTTCTGCGATCATTTCTGGGGCAAGATCATGCTTGACCGCTTCTTATGGGCTATGGTAATTTTACTTTCAGCATTGATGGTTTCGACGATTGAGTATGAAACTATGCCGAAATTCGATTTCAAGGTGAAAAGAAATCGAATTAAGGTACTGGTTATACTTGGAGCAGGATTATTATTGATGATACAGACACGGGCCTTAATGTTCCCTCTGGTATCTTTATATGTATTGTCGGGGGTCTACAAGCT
Source organism: uncultured Ignavibacteria bacterium (assembly GCA_964521815.1). Taxonomy (GTDB): domain Bacteria; phylum Zixibacteria; class MSB-5A5; order UBA10806; family 4484-95; genus JAAEQD01. Next base: position 3,579 of record CAZFSN010000061.1, read on the forward strand.
GGTGGTAGGTTTGATCGAAAAGACGGGTTTGAACGGGGAAGATAATAAATGACCGGTTTTTCTGTCCAAATAGAAGTAAAATTTAAGCCGGGGGTGCTGGATCCTCAAGGTGAGACGATAAAAAATGCCTTGGGTAATCTTTATTATTCGGGTATCGAATCGGTTAAAACCGGCAAGTTGTTTAATATCATCCTGGAAGCGGAATCGGCGGATAAAGCCCTGGCGACAGCGCGTGATCTGGCGAACAAGCTTCTGGCCAACCCGGTTATAGAAGACTATGAAGTGAGTATTCTGCGATGAAATTCGGGGTTGTTGTTTTTCCCGGTTCTAATTGTGATTACGATTCCTATCAGGCGATCAAAACGCTTGATTTAGGCGAGGTGGTATATCTCTGGCATGGGGATACATCGGTGAATGGTTGCGATGTTGTGATTTTACCGGGTGGTTTTTCCTATGGCGATTACCTTCGTTCCGGGGCGATTGCCCGGTTTTCGCCGATCATGCGAGCCGTGATTAAATTCGCTGAAGGCGGCGGCCTGGTCATCGGCATCTGCAATGGTTTTCAGGTATTACTGGAGGCCGGTTTGCTGCCGGGAGCAATGCGGAAAAACCTGGGGATGCGGTTTGTCTGCAAAGATGTTTATCTGAAAGTGCAGAATTACGGTTCGAGATTCACGCGTAACTGCCCCCAAAATAAGGCGTTAAAAATACCGATTGCTCACGCCGAAGGTAATTACTATGTTAATAAAGATGTTTTAGATGAACTCGTTGAAACAAACAGGATAATCTTTCAGTATTGTGATAAGGATGGGAATGTTACTGAAGATGCCAACCCAAATGGGGCTTTAGTCAATATAGCCGGCGTTATAAATCGCGAAGGCAACGTGCTGGGTATGATGCCTCATCCGGAGAGAGCCTGTGAGTTGTTTCTGGGGTCGGACGATGGACAGTTCATATTTAATTCGATTACAGGGAGTGTTGTTTAATGAAAAGGCGTGAAGTAATCTTTTTAACCGTGGCTCTGGTACTGGGAGCGGTCGTAGGTGGTTTATTAGGCGAACTGATCGGTTCATTCTTACCGGAGGGAGCTGTGAAGACTTTGTTTACGCAATCGCTCAATATCGGTTTTAACTCTTTTTCGGCGAACTTCTACGCCCTTAGTTTTACTTTGGGTTTGATGATTAAAATAAATTTCGTTTCCGTTTTGATGATTATTTTTGTTATAGTATATTTTAGATGGTGGTACATTTAACGTAAAGAGGTGGTTATGTTTGATTATATTTTGATAAGCACGCCCGGACCTACCGAGCTGATCATTATTCTGATTTTAGTTTTGGTACTTTTCGGCGCCAAAAGAATTCCGGAAATAGCCCAGGGGCTGGGCAAAGGTATCAGGGAATTTAAAAAATCGATGAGCGAAATCAAAGATGAAATAGATAAGCCGGAACCGAAACTGGTTAAAGATAAAAAAGAAGCCAAAGCCAAAACCGATAAGTCAGAAGATGAAAAAAATGGCTGATACGAATAATAAAGATATAACCAAGCCGGTTTTTACCAATGATGATATCAAGGCGATCGCCAGAGTATTAAACGACGCCGAAATATCAAGCCTTCAGGACCATTGGCGAATAAAGGTCGAAAACCGTGAAGAGAACAGACGGATATCTATCGATATTTATCCGCGCGCCAGTTTATCCGAAAAGAAACATGGGCCTCTGGTAGCGGTTTACTCCGGCACCAGCCATCTGCAACTGCATGAATGCCGCGGTTATGTGATTTCCGAAGAACTTGGCGAAGTCACTTTCGTCAGCGATGCTGATAACAAACTCAGCGGGCTGGTTATAGAACGCGAAGCCGCCTGTTCATTATACGCTAATGCCGATAAGGACCTTCTGTCGGACGATTTTACTAAATTAGGCGTTGAAGTAATGCTATCGGGGGTTGCCCTGGCTCTGGCCGAGGAGATTATCAACAAGGAATAGCCCGTTTCTCAGAAAATTTATTATCATTAGCCGTTTTAAAGTTGCGTTTTTATATCCCATCTCGTTCATATTATTATCCTGTTTTGTGATATTGAATTAAGGGTTTTATTTAAAGCTAAACTCAATAATCTATAGTTAAAAGATTCCGCTTGACGAAAAGCTTTTAAAACATACCTTGCATCAAATACTGGATTATATGGAGCGAGGTTGAAAAGATTAAAAAATATTAAATAATTTTCAGGAGAGTTTTAGTTTAATAATATGAATATAAGATGGATTAGGTGATTTAAAATAAATGGCAAAACTTGTTTACATGGATCGAGTAGCGGCGGCTTTGATGGCTGATGAGGCTAAAAAAGCGATCGCCGAATTTATGACCTATCAGGTCGGCAATCCATCGGCGCATATTCATTCGGCTGGAATCGCCGCCGGTTCGCTTGTGGATAAATCCAGAACCGCGGCAGCCGGCATGATAAACGCCGCGCCAAACGAAATATTTTTCACTTCAGGGGCAACCGAATCCAATAACCTGGCTTTGAAAGGTTTTCTTTCCGGTAAAAGCGGCGAAATTATTATTTCGGAGATCGAGCATTATTCGATTATCGATCAGATTAAAAACCCCGTTTTACAAAATTTTACCACGAAATTTATAAAAGTCGATAAAAACGGCCAGGTCAATCCAAAACAACTTGAAGAATTAATTAGCTCTGAAACAGCGCTGGTCTCGGTGATAATGGCCAGCCCTGAAATCGGAACTATTCAGCCGATTAAAGAGTTGGCTGAAATTTGTAGGAGACATGGGGTGGTTTTTCATACTGACGCGTCAGCGGCGGTTGGATATGTCCCGATCGATGTGAAAGATTTGGGTGTAAGTATGATGACATTATCGGCTCAAACGATGGGCGGGCCGATGGGAGTTGGCGCGCTGTATGTTGATAAATCGCTATCTCTGAAACCGCTATTTGATGGAGGCAACCAGGAAATGGGGTTCCGCCCGGGTACCGAGAATGTCATGGGAATTGTGGGTTTCGGGGCAGTTTGCGAAACAGCGAATAAAAAAATAGCTAAACAATCGGGGAAATTAGAAGATCTCGGTCGAAGGCTCCGACGGGGCATCGATGAACGGATCGAACATATCGAATTCACGGGTCATCCAAAACAGAGGCTTCCCGGCCATGTCAGTTTCTGGCACAGATTTGTCGAGGGCGAATCGCTGCTTCTGCATCTGAACATGAAAGGCGTAATCGCCGCCTCCGGCTCGGCTTGTTCATCTAACTTAAAAGGCCGTGACGAGCATGATTTGAGGGCATCGCATGTGCTAACGGCCGTAGGCGTACCGGAGGAATACTGTTCGGGTTCGATTACTTTCAGCCCGGATTATTTTAATACCGAAGATGAAGTCGATTACGTTATTGATATTTTACCGGAAATAGTACACCGTCTGGAGGCGATGTCACCGGTTTATGAAGATTATATGAAGCAAAGAGAGCACGATGGACAGTAAATTTCCTTACTCAGATAAAGTGATGGATCATTTCATGAATCCTCGCAACATGGGCGAAATGGACAACCCCTCCGCGGTTGGCAATGTCGGCAATCCCACCTGTGGAGATGTCATGAGATTATATTTGAAAATCGAAGGTGATACGATCGTAGACGCCAAGTTCAAGACTTTCGGCTGCGGCGCGGCTATAGCATCCTCCTCGATGTTAACTGAACTTCTTAAAGGAAAGAAAGTCAAGGACGCTTTGAAAATTTCCAATGACGCGGTCGCGGAGGCTTTGGGCGGTTTGCCGCCGGTCAAAATACATTGTTCGGTGATGGCCGAGGAAGCTTTGAAAGCGGCTTTGGAAGACTGGGAGAAAAAGAAACAAGGGGAGACGGGTAGCTAATATTTTCTAATATCAGCTATTCATTTGATATTAAATTGAGTGTTAATTATAACGTAGCAAACCTTCCGGATGAATATCGCGTAGCGAGCGACGCGGAAATGAAAAAGCGCATCGCCGCTCGCAAAAAAGAACTGGGCGATAAGCTGGTGATTTTAACGCATCATTATCAGCGTCTGGAGATTGTCGAATTCAACGATTTCGTCGGCGATTCATATGGCCTGTCCAAGCAAGCCGCTCAGCAGAAAAACGCCGAATATATAGTGTTTTGCGGAGTGCGATTCATGGCTGAAGCAGCTGATATCCTTACTGATGATAGCAAGAAGGTGTATCTGGCTAACGCCACCGCCGGCTGCCCTATGGCTGATATGGCGCCTAACGATGATGTCTATAATTCGTGGGAATTTATCGAATCAGTTTTAGGATACGATAAGGTGATACCGCTTGCTTATATGAACTCAAGCGCCGATCTTAAAGCTTTCTGCGGCAAAAACGGCGGCTTAATCTGTACATCATCAAACGCCGATGCGGCGTTTGATTATTGTTTCAAGCAGGGCAAGAAACTGTTTTTCTTTCCCGATCAACATTTAGGCCGAAACACGGCGAATAAGAAGGGCATACCCAGAAATAAAATCGCTGTCTATGATGCCACGCAAGAAAATGGCGGATTGACAGCCGTGGAATTGGAAAACGCCGATGTCATCCTCTGGTCGGGCTTCTGTCCTATTCATGTCAATTTCAATATCGACCAGGTAAAACAGCAACGAAAAGCTTTTCCGGGCTTGCAAATAGTCGTTCATCCGGAATGCCCGGAGGAAGTTGTCGCACTGGCGGATTCGGTCGGGTCGACCTCACATATAGTCAAATATGTCGAACAGGCCGCTCCGGGATCTATAATCGCTATCGGTACGGAATTAAATCTGGTACATCGGTTGGCGGTACAAAACCCGGATAAGAAGATAATCAGCCTGGCCGGATCGATGTGCGTGGTATGTTCGAATATGTTCCGGACATCGCTTCAGGATTTATGTTTCACGCTGGAAAATTTCGACAAAGCGGAATTAATCAAAGTCCCGAAAGATGTCGCCAAATATGCCTTAATCGCGCTTGAACGGATGCTTGAGGTTGGGCAATAAATAGCCGGTAAGATAACCAGGTTCCCGATTCTTACTATTTTCCGATTTTTCTTTATTATTATAACTGCATGACTTATAAAGGATTATCTTTTCTTTTATGACATATTAATGATAATATCAATATAATCATCACTATTTTGTAGGGATTTGAGTTATAAGGTTTGGAAATAGGAGAATTTATGAAGATTACAGCGCTTGAAGAATACGGATTAAGATGCATGATGGTTCTGGGAAAAAACTGGCCCGAAAAGGCTTTAACAATGCCGGAAATCAGTACTAGAGAAGGGTTATCGACTTCATATGTGGGTAAGCTTTTAATGATTTTAAAACAAGCCGGTTTGGTCAAAGCAGTTAGGGGTCGAAATGGCGGTTATGCTCTGGCAGGTCCGCCCCAAACTCTCAAACTGGATACTATTTTGGCGGCTTTAGGTGAACCGATTTACAGTCAAAATTATTGTCTGAAATACTCTGGAGATAATGAGGTATGCGTCCACTTGCCTGATTGTAATGTCAGACATATGTGGTGGTCCTTTGGTCATTTTATAAATATTGTTCTGGAAAAGCTTACGCTGGCTGATTTGATAAGCGGCGATTATGAAGTGGTCATCGAATCGCTAAAAGTAAAAAGCGGTTCGGGCAAGGCTTTCGATAAACACCGTAGTTTAAAGGTTTGAAAGGTTTGAGCTTAAGTAATAGATTTAAATAAAGGCGAGAGGTTAAAATGGAAAAAAATAACAGTTCGATATTTTCGTTTAAGGATATACATGTAGTGGTTGCAAACAAAGAGGTCGTAAAAGGTGTCAGCCTGGAGATCGGCCGCGGTGAAAAACACGCGCTGATGGGCTTAAACGGGTCAGGCAAATCGAGTCTGGCGAATGCTCTGGCCGGTCATCCGGATTATACCGTCACATCCGGCAAAGCCCAGCTGAACGGGCAGGATTTGCTGGCGATGGATGCCACCGAACGGGCAAGAGCGGGTCTATTTTTGGCATTTCAATATCCATTAGCAATACCCGGTGTGACTGTAGCGAATTTCCTTCGGTCGGCTATTAAAGCCATTTCCAACGGCGATGAAGCGGCAATGAGGAATTTCCGAAACGAACTGAAGGCGAAGTTCGAACTTCTCGAAGTTGACCAGTCATTCGCTACCAGATATGTCAATGACGGTTTTTCCGGGGGCGAAAAGAAACGCCTGGAAATATTGCAGATGGCTATGCTCAAACCGAAAATGGCGATTCTGGATGAAACCGATTCGGGCCTCGATATCGACGCGTTGAAAATCGTGGCCAAAGGTATAAACGCGTCATCCTCCAAAGACACCGGCATGTTGCTGGTCACCCACTATCAACGGATACTCAATTACGTAAAACCTGATTTTATCCATGTGATGATGGACGGCAAAATAGTCAAATCCGGCGGGCCTGATCTGGCGCTTCAACTGGAAGAACAGGGTTATGAATGGCTCAGAGTAGAATCACCCAGTGAAATAGGGGCATGAAATGGCTGAAGCTTCAACCAATAACGCCAATATCGCGGCTATCGGCGATGACTACGCGGCCAAGTATGGTTTTAAGGACCCGGAGAAGTATTTCCATAAAGGGGCGCGGGGAATAAACCATGAAGTAGTCGAAATGATATCTCGCATGAAAAAAGAGCCCGACTGGATGAGGAAATTCCGTCATGAGGCTTTGGATATATTCCTGGCCAAGCCGATGCCCGGCTGGGGCGATACCGAACTTCTAAGTACGATAGATTTTGATAATATCTTTTACTATATCAAGCCAATCGAATTCCAGAAACATACATGGGATGATGTGCCCAAAGATATCAAGAGAACTTTCGATAAACTGGGTATCCCTGAGGCCGAGCGGAAGTTTTTAGCCGGCGTGTCAGCGCAATACGAATCGGAAGTCGTGTATCATTCGATGAAAAAAGACCTTGAGGCGCAGGGGATTATTTTTCTGGATATGGACAGCGGCCTGCGTGATCACCCGGATATCGTAAAAAAATATTTCGCTACGATTATTCCGCCCACCGACAATAAATTCGCCGCCTTGAATTCGGCGGTCTGGTCCGGCGGGTCGTTTATCTATGTGCCGCCCGGTATTGATGTTAAGATTCCCTTGCAGGCTTATTTCCGGATAAATGCCGAAAATATGGGGCAATTCGAACGAACTTTAATTATCGCCGATAAGGGTTCGCGGGTGCATTACATAGAGGGTTGTACGGCGCCGATTTATTCGACTGATTCACTGCATTCGGCGGTAGTCGAATTGGTCGCGCTGGAGGGCGCTTATATCCGCTATACCACGATTCAGAACTGGTCGCGCAATATATTCAACTTGGTTACGAAAAGGGCAGTGGCTCATAAGAACGCGACAGTCGAATGGGTGGACGGTAATCTCGGTTCGAAACTCACCATGAAATATCCGTGTGTTTACTTAGTTGGCGAAGGCGCCAAGGGCGAGATTTTATCGATCGCGTTTGCCGGCACGGGTCAACATCAGGATGCCGGGGCTAAAGTGATCCACGCCGCGCCCAATACCAGTTCGCGGATAACTTCAAAATCGATATCCAAAGCCGGCGGCAGAGCTTCATACCGGGGGCTGGTGAAAGTGTATCCCAAAGCGAACAACTGCAAAGTATCGGTTGAATGCGACGCGCTTTTAATTGGCAAAGATTCCCGGTCGGACACATATCCGACTATGGAAATAGATAACGATGATGTCCGAATAGAGCATGAGGCCAGGGTCAGTAAAATTGCCGAGGAACAGCTTTTTTATCTTACCAGCCGCGGTCTTTCAGAGGATGAAGCCCGGCTGCTGATTATCAACGGCTTTATCGAACCGTTCACCAAGGAATTGCCGATGGAGTACGCCGTGGAACTTAATCGCCTTATAGAGCTTGAAATGGAAGGCTCGGTCGGTTAAAAACCGTCAAAGAGAAGGATACATGAAATGCAGATGGAAACAATAAATAAAAATAAAATAGATTTTCGTAAGATCAGCAGATTTGAACCGACCTGGCTGTATAATCTGAGAAAGAACGGTTGGGATTATTATCATAATGCGCCGTTGCCCGATAGAGTTGGACATCTCTGGCGATACTCTGATCCGCAGATGTTTTTAATCGACAAGCCTGAGCAAGCCATGAATATCCTGCCTGTAATAACAACTGGAGGTAAAACTGAAAGCCTACCCGAGGATTTCAATCTCGATGCTTTGGGTTCTAACGGCGACGATCTATCGATGGTCTTGCAGACCTCGTTAAAAGCCGATAAGTCTGGCCTAATTTTACGGGATTTGTTAACCGCCGCCGGAGATTATCCTGAATTGGTTGAGAAATATCTCGGCAAGTTGGTGACAATCGATTTCGGAATTTTCGAAGCTTTAAATATGGCTTTGTGGAATACCGGCATATTTTTATATATACCGGATAACGCTGTTATCGAGAAGCCGATTTATTTAAATCGACGATCAACCGGTGATAAAACGATTACCCGTTTGCTGATCGTAATGGGCCAAAATTCCGAGGCGACGATAATAGATGATTACAAAGGCCCTTATTTAAGTGATAAGGCGATTGTTAATAGCGCGGTGGAGATATTCGCGGGTGATTCCGCGCGGGTTCATTATATAAACCTTCAGCAATTGGGTCAGGGAAGCAATTCATTCATCACCCAGCGCACGCAACTGGGTTCCGATGCCGAGAGCTATTCTATATTTATTTCTTTAGGCGGCGCGAAATCGAAAATCAATGCCGGGACTATATTAAATGGCCGCGGCGCGATTAGCAATATGTATGGTATCGCGTTCGGGGATAAGAACCAGAAGTTCGATCACCATACTTCGCAAATTCATGAGGCATCGAATTCTTATTCCAATATCGATTTCAAGATTGTCTTAAAAGATAAGGCGATTTCGGCCTATACCGGGTTGATAAAGATCGCGAAAGATACCGTAAATTGCGAAGCCTTTCAGGAGAACAGAAATATGCTTCTGGATAAGGGCACTAAAGCCGAATCAATCCCCGAGTTGGAAATATTAACCGACCAGGTCAAATGTTCACATGGGGCAACGGTTGGGCCGATTGATCCGCAGATGATATTTTATTTGAAAAGCCGTGGCTACAATACAGAAGAAGCTATCAAAGCTTTGGTGATGGGATTTATGGAATCGACTTTGCATAAAATGCCGGAGGATATGGAGAAATCAGCGCGGGAGGCTATTTCGAGGAAGCTGGAGGGCAAGTGATGGGCAGTCAGTATATAAAAGCCTGCGCTGAAAGCGAAATCGAAGAAGGCAAAACCAAAATTGTCACAATTGAAAACAAGCCGGTGATATTAGTTAAAGCTAACAGCGAAATATTCGCGCTGGAGGGTATCTGTAGTCATGACGGCGGTGAATTCGGCGCGAATGAAAATGTGGTTGATGGCCAGATAGAATGCCCCCGTCACGGCGCCAGGTTCAATATCAGAACCGGCGAAGCAACACGTATGCCGGCGGTGGTCGGCATAAACAGATACGATGTCAAGATTGAAAACGGCGATGTTTATATTGCCGTTAACGACTAATCGATCAGAGAGGACCAAAGTAAAATGAATCGCCTGGCGGAATCATCAGTGGTTAAAAAAACGGTCGCTTTCGATCCGGAAGCTATCAAAAAAGATTTTCCGATTTTAAGCCGTTCTATTAACGGCAAAAAATTGGTTTATCTCGATAACGCCGCGACCACGCAAAAGCCTCAAGCCGTGATCGATGCTATAGTCGAATATTATCAAATGCATAATGCTAACGTTCATCGTGGAATTCACACGCTGGCTGATGAGGCGACATCGGGGTTTGAAAGCACTCGGCGTAAAGTGGCTGAATTTATCGGCGGAGTTAAAACCGAGGAAATTATTTATACGCGCAATGCTACGGAGGCTATTAATCTTGTCGCAGTCAGCTGGGGATCAGTCAATATAAAAAAGGGGGACAGGATCGTTATAACGCGGATGGAACATCATGCCAATCTTGTACCCTGGATTATATTAGCCAAACGTACCGGCGCGGAATTGGAATATATCCCTATCGATGAAAACGGCTATCTCGATTTGCGGGATATCGATAAAATTATCACCGCTAATACGCGCCTGGTAGCTATTACGCATATGTCGAATGTTTTAGGAACTATAAATCCGGTTGGAGATTTAATAAAGCTGGCCCATGATAGAGGCGCGCTGGCTTTAATAGACGGCGCCCAGAGTACGCCTCATATGCCGGTTGATGTTGCGGCGCTGGATGCCGATTTTTTCGCGTTTTCAGCGCATAAGATGCTAGGGCCGACCGGGGTCGGTATCCTTTATGGTAAAGAGAATATACTTGAAAAAATGGAGCCTTACAATTACGGCGGGGAGATGATCAACGAAGTGCGTTACGATTACGCGGACTGGGCCGAACTGCCGTATAAGTTCGAGGCCGGGACACCAAATATTGCCGGGGCTTTTGGATTCGGGGCGGCTTTGGATTATCTTAATGAGTTGGGTATGGAAGCTGTCAGGGATCATGAAATCGAACTCACGACTTACGCTTTGGAAAAACTGTCTAAATTTGAATCGATAAAAATATACGGACCAGTGGATGCCTTCAAACGGAGCGGGGCGGTATCGTTTTCTGACCGCGATATACATCCTCATGATATGGCGCAATTTCTCGATTCGCGCGGTATCGCAATCAGGGCCGGACATCACTGCGCGATGCCATTAACCAGGCTGTTGGGCGTACCGGCCACAGCCCGCGCCAGCTTCTATATTTATAACACGAAAGCCGATATCGACGCGCTTGTCGAAGCTTTAAAAGAGATGCGGAGGTATTTCAAGTATGACTGATTCGCTTGATGACTTGTATCGTGATATAATATTGGATCACTTCCGCTACCCTCGAGGGAAGAAGCATCTGGATAAGGCCGATATCAAAGCTGAAGGTAAAAATCCGACTTGCGGCGATGAGCTTGAGCTGGAATTGAAAATCGACCATGATAAAGTCGAGGATGTTTCGGTCGGCTGTAAGGGCTGCGCGATTTCGGTTGCCTCGGGTTCGATATTATCGGAGC
>CAZFSN010000062.1:0-14647 GCA_964521815.1 uncultured Ignavibacteria bacterium
GATCCGACCAGTTGCCGCCATTTGGGCCGGTCAAATTGCCCGATGGCCTCGTGTAACCATACGATATTCCATCGCCCCTGCCGACCAGCCAATCCTCGGTGGTGGTGACACCCGTTATGCCAAGGCCGTAGCCCGGAGCAAAATGATTAGTTCCGCCCCATTGGACTGCATCGCCCAGGCCAAAATTATTGATTGGCGAGCCGGAATTATTGACCAGCCAGGTTTGCACTGTGATATATGACTCGCCCTCGTCAAGCGAATACTCGGTGAAAACCGTCACCTGGCTGTTTTGGGAATAGACTCCCGACACGCGCAAAACCGCCCGCTCGCCGTTCGAGCCGTTGTTAACGATCGCGATCTGGTTATAATTAGCCTGGTAGGGGAAAGTATTATTGAAATAAGTAGACAGGGAATTGAACTGGTCATTGTGGTTGTCTATCAAAGCGGCATCGATAACATGCCCGCCGGTATTGGCGTATTGCGATGGGTGATTCAGATTACTTACTATAACGGCGATCAAATCATTTTCAAATCGATAATCGCCCAACTGGCCGGCGGCATAGGGTCCGCATATAAAATCTTCGGAAGAGCTGATCTGGAATAAATTCACTTGTGCCGATAGCAACGGTGATAAGAGAAGTACCAATAATAGAGTGAAATATAGTTGTTTGGGTTTTAAGCGCATAATATATCCTTTCATTATTGATAAGATATGATGATATCAATATAAAGCAACAATTGTTTTATAGGGAAAGTCAATTAGCGTGGAGTAATATGGCTATTAAATGGTTGTCGGGCACGGGAGCCCGACAACACGTATTTGATCTACTTTATCAAAGTCATCCGCCGGGTGTCTGAATGATCACCCGCAGTGATCTTATAGAAATAAACTCCGGAAACGACATCCGAGGCATTCCATATCACCTTATGGCTGCCGGCCGGCATATCGGAATCGAACAGCGTTTCAACTCGACGGCCAAGCATATCAAATATTTCAACTGTCACATGGGCATCTGAAGCAAGCGTGTAATCGATTGTAGTCGCGGCGTTGAATGGATTGGGATAATTTTGCGATAATATGAAATTTTCGGGAATTAAGCTTTCGCCAGGCCCGATGCCTTGTTGTATATCCTCGCTAGTTAGAGCCTTGATACAGAAATTACCGGTACCATCGGGCCAGGGAGAGAGGTCGTAATAATAGAAATCGTGCCACTGGGAACCGCTTTTATAATAACTTTCGCCGGGGTGGGCGATCGATTCCACGATTGTGCGGCTTGATCCTCCCAACAAGACCGGGACATCCGAAGTCCGGTCAAACGGCTGTCCGCCATCGGAAAGCTGAAGGTATACATAAAAATCATCGCCGTCGGCTAATAGAACCGGATTATCAAGATTAATGGTATGGAACCCCTCGTACTCCAGAACATCGGTTTTGGTTGCCAATTGATCCAGCAGTACATTGTCGTCGAATCGGTCATAGATTGTAACGGTGTAGGTCACATTATCAACGGCGGTGAAAAAACTGACCGCTTCCAGCCATTCGCCATCCGGGCCGGGATTGGAAGCCGTAAAAGCGTTGAAAGCTTCGCTGCAATCATCCAGGGTAGCGCGCCAGCCGTGATAATCGTGATAGTAAATCTTGTCATACGCCATCGGTTCCACATCCTGAAAAGAAATCGCGCCCATCTCAGGGTGTTTACAGCAGTGCTTGTCATAATATGAAATCCAGAAATAGCCGTCGTAACCCCAGTCTTCGCCCCAGCTATTTTTAACCAGCCAGGCCCCTTGATGGGGCGCTTGAGTATATTGATTATCATTCCAGCCGATAATAGCTACCGCATGGTTGGGCTCCAAATCGCTTGAAGGGGGTTGGTAATGTACGTAGTTGACTATGAACGCACTATTATAGCACATGCAGGTGCCCAAGACGCCTTCTTCCATGATTTTGGTTTTAATTGTGTTGATATTACCTAAATCCTCGCCGGCTGTAAGCCATTCAATATTACGGGGATAATAATAATGATAGCTATCCAAACGGCGCGCCGGTGGTGTTTCGAACGATTGGCCGTCTATATCGCGAACGGCGCCTTCACCGCGAGTTAGATAGGCCGCGGTAACCCGGTAGTCGCCGCCCTCATGAACAACCAGGCCGCCGCCCTCGGGGGGATTCCTGTCGTCATTGTTATTTTCGTTAAACCCGTTCCACCAATCGAGATGGTATTCAGCCAGGTTGGGTTCGCCGGTTTCGCCGGCATTCGCCCAGGTGCCGGTCATCAGAAGATTGCCCTCGATAGATGCCATGGCGCCATGTGTCCAGCAAGTGCCGCCTTGCTGACTTTTCACCGATGTGACATAATTTACGCCATCGACATTTCGCAAGTCAAAAGTCGCCGGCGGGTCAGCCAGTACAATTAACGGGCTGAATACAAATAATGCGATGATAATTAACATTAGATACTTTTGCATAATGCCTCCAGTGCCTGCGCCTGATGTTTTATCAAATATATGCTAATTTCCCTTTTTTATTCCGTAGTTTTATTATTTTCTTCTTCTAATAAATTAATATAACCTAAAAATTGCATTAGTCAAGAACGAAGAAATGTAAAATACTCTTTATTAAATGGCCGTATTGCCGCGGTTAAAATCAGGCGGTTCAAAAATCCAATTCGAAACTTTCGCCGAATTTGGGAATAACAACATCCCAGCCCAATTGGCCTTGTATTTTTTCGGCCAGCGCCGCCGATGCCTGTTTTTCGCCATGAACAATAAACGTTTTTAACGGGGGCTTATTAAAACCCAGAAGCCAGGCCAAAATTTCATTATAATCAGCGTGCGCGGATAGGCCCGATATATTTTCAACGTGAGCGTTAACCGGTACCATCTGGCCATGGATTTTAACCTCCGGCTTACCCTCGGTTATAGCCCGGCCGCGAGTACCCTCGGCCTGATAACCGATAAATAACACGGTGTTTTTCTTATCCGGTAAACGGTTGGCTATATGATATAGGATTCTGCCGCCGGTTACCATGCCCGATGCAGATATGATGATAGCCCCTTTATCGATTTTATTAATGGCTATCGATTGCTCGCGTTCTTCGCATATATGGAGCTTTTTAGGCTGGAATATCTGTTTGCCTTCGAGTATCAGAACTCGACTTGAGATGTTTTGATCGGTAATCCTATCCTTAAAAATATTTGTAACCCCTATAGCCATCGGCGAATCCATATAGATCGGCAAAGGTTCAATCTTGCCCTGCTCCTCAAGTTCACGAATTATGAATAGCAAGGTTTGGGTACGGCCGACCGCGAATGATGGTATAATCAAAACTCCGCCGCGCTCCACGCTTTCTTTAATAATGCGGGTCAGTTCTTCGCGGGGATCGGTCTGGTCGTGAAGTCGGTCGCCATAAGTCGATTCGATAACCAAATAATCGACATTAAATGGCTGTACCGGTTCGCGAAGATATTTCTCGGCCGGTCGGCCCAGGTCGCCGCTGAATACGATTTTGCGCGATCGTTTAGAGTCGCCCGATTTGATATCGATAAACGAGGAACCCAGTATGTGACCGGCGTCCTTGAACTTGATTCTCAAATCATCCTCGAAATAAATTCCTTCGCCGTATTGAACCGGATCGAAATGAGTCAGCGCCCGTTCGGCATCCTTGACAGTATATAGAGGCAGCGCCGGTTTGTGCCGGGAAAAGCCTTTCTTGTTGGCCCAGCGCGCGTCCTCTTCCTGAAGGTGGGCGCTGTCCTTGAGCATGATTTCGCATAAACGGGCGGTGGCTTTGGTGCAGAGTACCTTGCCATGGAAACCCTCATTGCAGAACTTCGGCAGATAGCCGCTATGGTCGATATGGGCGTGAGTTAACAGGACATTGTCGATTCCCTGCGGCGATACCGGGAAAGGATCCCAGTTTTTCTGACGGTTTTCCTTTGGCCCCTGAAATAGGCCGCAATCGATTAAAAAGTTATGTTTTCTCAATTCCAGAAAATGCCGCGAACCGGTGACCGTACCGGTCGCGCCGAAAAACGATAATCTGGCTTTTTCAAGTATCGTGCTATTTTGTTTATCTTTGGCCATTATTAGTCTCCCGAATTAGGTTCCAATCTTAAAAGCGTGATAGCGGTCGGTACATGTCCTTGTGTACCAACAGAAATGGGTCCGCCATTCATAAAATAATAATAACGTATGATATTAGGAATGACAATAGAATAATAGGCCATTTCGACCCGACAGTACTTTCTTGTGATTAAATAAAGCGGCGGATAAGGACATCCGCCATCAACCGAAATCTATTTAAAAATCTCCGCGAAAAAGTCTTTCATAGCCTGCCAGGAACGTTTATCGGCTTTTTCGTTATAAGCCACTCCGGTGGAAGGATCATTACCGGACGCGGGGTTTGTAAAACTGTGCACCGCTCCGCCGTAGATATTAATCTGCCAATCAACACCGGCATCCTTCATCTCGTTTTCGAAAGCCTCTACCTGCTGTCGGGTGACATAAGGATCATTACCGCCATGGCAGACAAGCACTTTGGCTTTGATATTTTTAGCGTCCGCGGGATTGGGCGTATCGAGATTGCCGTGAAAACTGACCACACCGGCTATATCAGCGCCGCTTCGAGCCAGTTCCAATGCTACTCCGCCACCAAAACAATAACCAATTGCCGCTATCATAGATGGATCGACAAATTTCTGCTTTTTTAAAACATCCAGACCGACCGCGGCGCGGGCACGCATTAATGTCCGGTCGTCTCGATAGATTTTCGCCTGGGCGGCGGCCTCTGGCGCGTTTTGAGGACGGATACCTTTGCCGTACATATCTATTGCGAAAGCCACATAACCCATTCCGGCCAGTTTCTCGGCTCTCATTTTCACGTAATCACCCGGACCGGTCCACTCATGGACTATCAGTACACCGGGGCGTATTGCCGTAGAGGCGTCATCATATGCCAGATAGCCTTCAAGAATGACATAACCATGCCTGTATTCGATAATTTCCGTATGTATTTTGGCATTGGCCGCAGTTGACAGTATGCAGATTATACTAAGAATCAATAAAGTTTTCATGTTAACTCCTCTGAATTAATTATCTGTTACACTTATTCTTATAGCGTTAACCAACTAAACAGGTCGTATTCGGGTTCCGGTGTATAATCCAACTGCGTCAGTTTTAATCTTTAAATTAATAAAAAAATGGCGGATAGAGGCCCCCGCCATTTATTGAATTTATGGTTATTAGAAAACCTTTAGTTAGCCTTCTTAAAATCTTCCATGAACTCGGCTACTTTCTTGGCGCCTTCAAGCGGTAAGGCGTTATAAAGCGATACCCTGATTCCGCCGACACTGCGATGGCCTTTCAAGCCGACCAGCCCGGCTTTCTTGCTTTCGGCGATAAATTTCTTTTCCAGGTCTTCGGAGGGCAAACGGAAAGTGAGATTCATCCAGCTACGGCTGTCTTTTTGGGCTGTACCCTTGAAATAGTCCGGATATTTATCCATCATACCGTAAACAATATCTTTCTTTTCCTGATTGATCTTGCCGATACCGGCCAAGCCGCCTTGCTTTTTTATCCATTCAAACACCAGCTTGATGATGTAGATACCGAAAGCCGGCGGTGTATTGTAGAGCGAATCCTTGGTGGTGTGAGTGCGATAATCGAACATGGTCGGCAAGCCGTCTTTGCATTTCTCCAGCATGTTTTCCCTGATTACGACCATAGTCGCGCCGGAGGGACCCAGGTTTTTCTGAGCGCCGGCATAGAACAGGTCGAATTTTTTATAGTCCAGAGGCCGGGAACAGATATCCGATGACATATCAGCGAATAGCGGCACACCACCCGTTTCAGGTATGTAATGATATTGCGTGCCCTTGATCGTATTGTTGGTGGTGATATGAAGGTAAGCGGCATCCGATGGGTACTTCAGATCGGCTTGCTTGGGTATAAAGCCATAGCCGGCCTCTTTGGAGGAAGCGGCCAGATGCATCTTGCCGATTATTTGAGCTTCCTTAATCGCCTTGCTCGACCAGGTGCCCGTGTCTACATAAGCGCCGATTTGGCCCTCATGCAGGAAATTCAACGGTATCATAGCAAACTGGGTGGAGGCCCCGCCGCCGACGAATATCACCTTGTAGCTATCATCCAGGCCCATGATTTCTTTAGCCAATGCCATTGCCTGATTGTTGATCTCATCGAATTCAGGCGAGCGATGCGAACTCTCCATCACCGACATGCCCGTGCCGCGATAATCCAGAAGTTCACCCTGAACGATTTTCAGCACTTCCAGGGGCAGCGTGGACGGCCCGGGATTGAAATTGAATACTCTATTTGCCATAACTGTATCCTCGCTTTTTTATAGTTCTTTCTTAACGTATTTACCTAAAAGCTCTTCGACAATGACGCCGATTCGCAGCAGATTCTCTTTAGTCGAGGCGCCGATATGCGGCATCATCAAAACGTTGGGGCAACTGACCAGCGGTGAATTTTCCGGCGGATCGGAATACCAGACATCGGTGGCGTAGCCTTTCAGCTTGCCGCTGTTTAAAGCCTCCACCATATCCTGTTCGATAACGCATTTGCCCCGGCCGGTGTTAATTATATAAGCGCCGTCTTTGCAGTCTTTGAGCGTGTTTTTATTCAACATGCCTTTGGTATCATCGGTTAACGGCATGTTCAAGGAAATATAATCCGAAGCCTGTAAAACGTCTTTTACCGATCCTTTCATCTCAGCGATAGCATGGGATTTGACGAAAGGATCAAAGGCGATCACCTTCATATCGAAAGCTTTGGCGCGTTTGGCTATTTCGGTGCCGATACGGCCGATACCCAGTATACCCAGCGTCTTTTGATATAATTCGGTACGCTTAAGTTCTTTTTTAAGCCATTTACCCTCTTTCATCGAATTGTGGCCTTCGATAAGGCGATTGGGCATGCCAATCATCATGGCAATCGCTAATTCAGCTACCGCTATCGATGAAGCCGCGGCGGTATTGAATACTTTGATGCCCTTTGTTTTGGCATAAGCCTGATCTACATTATCCAGGCCCACGCCGCCGCGAATGACCAGCTTGAGTTTGGGCGCGCCGTCTATATATTCTTTGGTGACTTTGGTCTTACTGCGGATCAGGATAACTTCCGCCTCGGGGATTTTGTTTTTATCTTCAGTAACTTCGCCAAACCTGGCCAGTTTGCCGGGCAGGCTGGCATCGAACGCGTCGGAAATTAAAATCAACATACTTCGGTTTCCTTTATACTTTAATCGGTTAACAAATTAACTACCATGCCGCTGCGAAGTTTTGGCTCAAACCAGGTCGATTTGGGCGGCATAACTTCACCGGCATCGGCAACCTTTAATAATTGTTCTATCGAGGTTGGATACAGCGAAAAAGCTATTTTGTATTCGCCTGAATCCACCAACTTCACCAGCTCTTTCGTGCCCCTGATTCCGCCGACGAAATCAATCCGTTTGTCGGTTTTGGGATTGGCAATACCCAGAATCGGATCGATAAAATTAGCGCCAAGGATAGCCGCATCGATTGAGCCGGTCGGATCTTTAGGATCGAAACTGCCGCTTTTAGTTTTCAACAGATACCATTTTCCTTCAGCATATACTCCAAACTCATGAGGATTTTTTGGGCCGATTTCTTTGTTTTGCGGGCTGATATCGAATTTAGCTGATGCTTTTTTCAGAATATCCTCAATTGTCAGACCATTCAGATCTTTCACTACCCGATTGTAAGGCAGAATATTAAGTTCATCAGCCGGGAAAATCACGTTCAGGAAAAAATTGTACGGTTCCTGGCCGGTATGACTGGAATTTTTCGCCTTGGCCCGACGGCAAACTTCTGAAGCCGATTGGCTCCGGTGATGGCCGTCCGCGATATACATATATGGCAGTTTGGCGAAAGCTTTGGTTATTTCAGTAATCGATTTACTGCCGCTGATGACCCATAGTTCATGCCTGATATCATCATCCGCTACAAAATTAGTCGTGGCCGGTTTCGATGTGATATTCTTAAACAGTTGTTTGATTTCCTGATTGGCTCTGAAAGTGGTGAACACCGGTCCGACTTGAGCTTCCAGGTAAGCTATATGATTGGCTCGATCATTGACCTTTTCGGGCCGCGTATGTTCATGTTTTTTAATCAGCCCATTATCGTATTCTTCAACAGAGGTCAGTGCGACAAGACCGCATTGACTCTTACCGCCCATGGTCAGGCGATAAAGATAGAAACACGGCTTCTCATCCCGAATCACTATTTCATCCTGAATTAGCCGATCCAGGTTATCTTTGGCTCGCTGGTAAACTTTCGGGCTATATTGATCGATGTGGTTATCGAATTCAAGTTCGGCCTTATTAACTCTTAAAAAAGAGTAACGGTTATCCTGAGCCATCTCTCGGGCTTCTTTCGCGCTCAAAACATCGTAGGGCGGCGAGGCCACCCTGGCGGCATATTCAGGTTTCGGTCTTAAGCCCCTAAACGGCTTCACTATTGACATTTATTCCTCCATTGCATATCAGCACCCTATATTTTCATACTAAAGGAGATTATAATAATATATTCTCGCCAAAATCCAAGTGGTTTTATTGTTGAATTATTCATTCTCTGTGCCGGCGAATTGGCTGATTTTTAAATTATCTAACTCAAATATATCTTTATTTGTCGATTAAGCAATCGGAAGAAAACTGATCAAGATGGCGTGCATGGTCTATTTATAGCCATGAGTCAAATATACTTAGCAAAGCCGGTCCAGGCCCTGAACCAGACTGTCAAATAAATATCGACTAATAAATTCGGTAATTACCAGGATATTTCAATGTTATCTAATAAAGCAGTCCCGAATTCGCAATTACTGAAATAATTCCTGATATAACGCCATCTTAAGTCAAGAACGCCGCTTGAGTTGATGGTATGATTGTATTCGACAATATCCCAATTATTTTCGCCACCCCAGCTTTCGGTTGGCATATTATCGATATAGAATGTCAGCAAGTCGGTATTGTATATGGAGGTCGTTTTTCTGGCGAATGAAATAGTGACTTCGGCTCCTTCGGGGATAGTATAAGATTTCGATAAATATGTGCTCCAATTCTTTTGAAGATGATCCGTCTGGATACAGTAATCACCCTGAAGCGGATTATTGCCGGTAACAAACCATTCAGCATTACCGCTGGTGCTCCAACCCTCCGGCATTTCGGATTCCTCAAAGCCCTCGAAGAAAAATACCTGATGGTTTGTGATAGTGATAAACAGGTTTTTAGTCAAATTATTGACAGTATCTTCTACCGCGATAGTGGCCGTATCGCCGCTGCCGCCTGAGGCCAGGATAAAAACCATGAAGTCGGCGTCCGGGTTCTCTTCGAGCATTACGATATTCGTATCAGGAGTCGTCCAGACATATTGAGGCGGGAGGTCGCACAGGAAAGATTCAGCGTGAAGAATATAGTTTCCCAGATGCGGGAGATCGAGCGAATTGATGCCATAAGGATTATTTTCGGATACATTGATATAAATACCCTGATTGACCGAATAGAAATCTTCGCTATTAAAAGTATCTTGAATATAAGAACCGCTTCCGGTATTTTCGTTATCTATTATTACCAGTTTGATCGTATGATCGGCGTCGCCCCGGGTCGGGCTTAGATAATTAAGCCAGTACAAACTATTGGCGTAAGCGACAATTTCCGCCTGAATTTCGGCGAATTTTTCGACTACTTCATCGGCATTGTTTATCAGATATGACCCGGCATTTCCCAGAGTATTGAGAACACCCGGATCGATTTCATCTCCCAATCCGATCGTATACACCCATTTATCGCCCCTGGCCTCCAGGGCCTCGGCCAGCGTATGGGAGTTTTGAGTGTCGCTGCCATCGGTTAAGGCAATAAGGAATCCCTGCTGGATTCCGGAGAGATCATAAAAATCTTCCCATTGCGAAAGCCCTTCGATAAGCGCGCCATAGAGATCAGTGGAAGCGTAACCTAATTCTATGGAATTGATAGCTGCCGATAAAAGCGCGACATCGCTGGTGAAATCTTGAATTAAAACCGGTGCGTCGGAAAATTCAAATATAGCGATTTCTTGTTGATCCGTTATGTTTTGGACCAGCGCATCGGCCGCTTCTTTAATAACGTTTAATTTGGTGCCGACACTGGCGCTGTTATCTATTAAAAGCACGGTTTTCAAGCTGTAGGGAATCATATCACGTTTCCGAATCTGCATATATGATTCGGTCGGCGAAACCGATTCGCCATCCTCTATGACCCTGAAATCGGCGGTGACCAGATTGTCTACGCCGGCGCCATCAATATCAGTAACCTGAAACATAATATTAACATAAGAAGGCAACTCGGTTTCGATATAAAATTTGTCAAGTTTATAGCCGGAAGTGATTTCCGGTTTCGTCGATTTTGACTTGGTGCAAGAGAAGATAATAAGCATAGGGATTAAAACCGCCCAAAGATAATTCGCCTTTTTCATTTTAGAACTCCTGTTGCAATTGCGGGTCAACAGCAATCAACCCTTGTCTAAATATTTATGCTTTTCAGTGGCTTAGAGGTATCTCCTCCACCGCACCTTGATTTCTCCCCAACGTTGCGAATATATAAATTTAGCCAATTGGATAGCAAGTCATTTTTTCAATCCTTTGGGAATCGAAATTAAAAGCATAGGCTCTGCTGGTTAATAGACATGGTCGAATATATTTTGAATAAAATTTCAGCTTGATTTTTAACGTAGATGAAACCATATTTCGCGTGTATCGTATTTAGGCAAACGAACGAGATGAGACAGGAGGCGTGGCTGATGAAAAATGCGTTAGAAAATAATATGTCGATGTCACGTCCCGACAGGCTTTGGGGCTAGTACGCGCGCTATGGCGTATTAAGCCTTTGGTCTGACCGGCCGGTCAGATCGCTTTATGTACTGAGATAAGCCGCGGGAGCGAATTAAAATCCGCGACTAATTTTATGAATTTTTCGGCCGCGGAGCAACCTTTTCGCGGCTATTTATTTTACCGCGAACGCAAGTCAGGAGGATTTGTTATGTCTGCTTGGGAAACTGTGTATGAAAAAAACCGTGTAATTAAAGGTTCACTGAGGTAAAAAATCGTTCGGATAGAAATTCCTCCGTGGGCCGACAGGTTATAATAA
The DNA here is from genome assembly GCA_964521815.1 of uncultured Ignavibacteria bacterium. Taxonomy (GTDB): domain Bacteria; phylum Zixibacteria; class MSB-5A5; order UBA10806; family 4484-95; genus JAAEQD01. The sequence continues at coordinate 11,157 of CAZFSN010000062.1, forward strand.
CACTAAGAGGAATTTGGAAATGAATTTAAGTGATCTGGGATGGAATTCTTTTTTTGATAAACATTTTGAGCAGTATAAAAGCCGGGGATTATCCGCTTTACGGGTAATTCAGGAACATAAGGAAAAATATGTAGTCAGGGATGAAAACACCGAGCTGGCCGCCGAAGTATCGGGCAAGTTTCGGTTCAACGCTTTATCGAGAAGCGATTTCCCGGCAGTTGGCGATTGGGTAGCCGCGAACAAACTTTCCGGCGAAAACAAGGCTATTATTCAGGCTTTGCTTCCCCGTAAAAGCAATTTCTCGCGTAAAGCGGTTCTTGCCGGCGGGATGCCCGATACCGGAGGTAAAACCGATCAGCAAGTACTGGCGGCGAATATCGATACGGTGTTTTTGGTCAGCGGTCTTGATACCGATTTCAATATCCGGCGGATCGAACGCTATCTCGCTACCACCTGGGAAAGCGGCGCCAGACCGGTTGTTGTTTTAAACAAATCCGACCTTTGTCCGGATATCGACAGCAAAATCACGGAAGTCGAATCGGTGGCTTTGGATGTCCCGATTATCGCGATCAGCGCGGCTAATAACATCGGGTTTGAGGTAATCAATGAATATCTTAAACCCGGCCATACTATTGCTTTGCTAGGTTCCTCCGGTGTCGGCAAATCGACGATCATTAATTGCTTGCTGGGTGAAAACCGCCTTAAGACCCGCGCTGTCAGAGAATACGACAACCGGGGCCGTCACACTACTACTCATCGGGAGCTGATCGTATTACCCGGCGGCGGCATTGTTATCGATACTCCCGGCATGCGCGAGATTCAGGTCTGGGGAGATGACAGAGGCTTGCGCCAAACATTTGAGGATATCGAACAGTTGGCGAATCTCTGCCAATTCAGTGACTGTAAGCATGAAACCGAACCGGGTTGCGCGATCAAGCAAGCGTTGGAAGACGGCAGTCTGGATCAGAAGCGATACACGAATTATATCCGGCTTCTAAAAGAACAACAGAGCCTGGCCTTGCGGAAAAATCAAAAAGAGTACCGCAGTCATACGCGGGCACGGGATAAGAAATATCGCAACATCAACAAAGAAAGAGAAAAATTGCGGAAGAAAGGGCTGATTTGAGAAGCGATAACGACCTTAATATAGCAGGATATTTAGAGTGACTCGCTTAAATTGGAATACGAAGTTAACAGAAAACACTAAAATTGGGTTTAAATAAATGACATGGATATAAAAAGCAAACAAATATTTGAAGTAAACAGCGGTTATATTCTGAATGAAGCTTCTCAACGCTATGCAATATCGAAAACTGATCTTAAAAAGCTCGGTTCTTTTGAGAGTTTCGTTTATGAATATGAGAAAAACGGTCAAAGCCGCATACTTAAAATTACACATAATCGGCACAGAACAGTAAATCAAATCAAAGGAGAACTCGAATGGGTAAACTTCCTTGCCGAAAATAAAGTATCGGTGCCTCCGGTAATACGATCAAAAAACAAAGAGTTGGTCGAGCTAATAAACGTAGATGATTCCTATTTCCTTATTTACGCGTTCGAAAAAGCCAGCGGCAGTCTTCCTGAACAGAATTTGTGGGATGACGTTCTATTCGAAAACTGGGGCAGAGTGATGGGCCGCATGCACGCGGTAACGAAAAAGTATCGACCATCGGATAAAGCTATCAGGCGTTTTCATTGGTATGAAGATCCATCTCTAAGAGTAGAAAAGCACATCCCGCCATCACAACCGAAAGTGATCGAAAAATACAACCGGCTTAAAAACAAATTGTTAATCCTTCCTACTGACATGGATTCTTATGGCTTGATCCACAGCGATCTTCATCATGACAACTTTTTTGTAGATAATGATAAAATCACGGTATTTGATTTCGACGATTGTCATTACAGCTGGTACGCTTTTGATATTTCGATACCGCTTTTCTATGTACTCAGAGATTCACATGTCGATCCGAACGATAAATCATTTGCCCGTCATTTTATGAAGTGTTTCATGACCGGCTACCGACAGGAAAACAATATCGACATCTCCTGTTTGGGGCAAATCCCTGATTTTCTGAAATTGCGGGAGATAGATTTGTATAGTATAATTCATGCCGAGGAAGCTTTAAATCTAAATGATTGGTGTCAAAGGTTCATGGAGGAAAGGCAATCCAGAATAGAAAACGATGTTCCGATAATTGAAATAGATTTTTCCGTTTTTGGCTAAGCGATTTTTAAGTATTACGAAGTTTTGAAAGGATGTTCAATATTTTATGATAAAAGTGTTAGCGCCATGAATTACATAATAAGACCGATGCAGCCCGAAGACGAACGCGAAATACTCGCTATTTTCAATTATTTTGTGAAAAATAGCTTCGCGGCTTACTCGGAATATACCGTGGGACATGAGTATTTCATGAAACTTCAGGATATATCGCAAGGCTATCCGTTTTATGTCGCGGAAATTTCGGCCGGGGTCCTGGCCGGTTACGCGTTATTGCATCCTTATTACCCAAAGGATGCTTTCCGGCGAGCGGCCCGGGTGACCTATTTTATACTGCCCGAACATACCAGTCAGGGATTGGGAGCAAAATTCCTGGACTTGCTGAAAAAAGACGCGAAGTTAATCGGCGTGGATACGCTTCTGGCCAGTATTTCATCCCTTAATGAACAAAGCCTGCGCTTTCACGAAAAATTCGGTTTTGAAAAATGCGGCGTGTTTAAAGCAGTTGGTAGAAAGCATGGACAGGATTTCGATGAAGTCTGGATGCAGAAATTTATTTAGAAGTTACATGTCGGAACTTAGCAGGTCAGGCCTACTCGGGGCTTGTCATGCCCGTGTAGGGCCGCGCAGTAAAACCCCGAGTGAAGCTTGACCTACCGCAACAGCAGCTTGACGATCACTTTTTTGGATTAGCGAAAGGGACTAACCCTATGAATATTCAATATCGCCACGATTTACCTGAAAAAGAGGCTTTTTTCAGGTTATTCGATACTACCGGTTGGAACGAGGATTATCAAATTAATCAAGCAGAATTATTGCAAGCCCTGCAAAATAGTTGGTACTGTATATCAGCTTACGAAAACGATCTATTAGTAGGTTTTGGCAGATTGGTCTCTGACGGTGTTTTGCATGCGGTATTGTTCGATGTTATAATCCATCCGGATTTTCAGAACCGCGGTATTGGCAAGAAGATAACTAATGATCTGATTATCGAATGCGTAACTCACAAGATTCGCGATATACAGCTATTCTGTGCCAGAGGCAAAATCCGCTTTTACGAAAGATGCGGATTCGTTAAACGACCCGATGACGGTCCGGGCATGGAAATTAAGATGAATTATCCATAAACTAAAATTTCCGTCAAAAAGATGATACTTTAATAATCCTAAAACAGGATTGTACTTGAATTTTAAAAAATAAGGAACCCCCTTTTAAATAAACATGTTGACAATTATTGAATTATGATAATATTATTACAAAAGTATTA
>CAZFSN010000063.1:0-14548 GCA_964521815.1 uncultured Ignavibacteria bacterium
TGTAACCGGAACGAAGATTATTCCGATTTCACCTACGGAATAAGATCCTAATACGATTTTGGCCGCTCGTCTTATGGCAAGCGGCCCGTATGTTACGTATTTGTTGACTATTTCAGGTCGGCTCCGACAAGCGTAGCCTGCCTACTATATGGTTTCTGGGCGTCGGCGGATACCAATGGCGATTGCAGCGTAATCGGCAGCGACGTGGTCAAGTTGGTCCAGGTCTTCCGTGGTATAGGCGCCATTTTGTATTGTGCCGATGAAGAAACCGATCCCGCCAGGTACGAATCTGCCTGAACACAAGTAATGCTTTTGTCATCAGTCCGGCCGCAATATTAATTTCGGTTCGCTTTTCTATTAAACCGATAGTTAACTAAAACATAATGCTATTATTTGCTTACAAATAAAAAGTGCATTATTTTGCCTAAAAGTGTTGACACGGCTATTTGAATTAATTAATTCAATATCTGGAGCATTTAAAATAAGGGCTTGATAATGCGACGTACTCCCGATATGGGTTCCAAAATACTCGTAACCTATCTTCTGTTGATGGGTTTTTCCATGTGCGGTTATTGGGTTACGCAAATAGCCAGCGGCTTTTTATCTCTCGGTTTCGCTACGGTCGATGGCGGGGTCTACCTGGCGTGGCATGTTGTCGCCGAATTTGTCGCCGCGATATTCTCGATCCTGGCGGCCTTTCTGATTTTGGGCCGCAATCCTCTGGGCTACCGTCTGGCGCTATTCGCCTGCGGGATGCTTCTGTACACCGGCATCAGTTCAATCGGCTGGGGCCAGGTTCACGATCCGGGGCTTTTGGCGCTGTTTATAATCTGCGCGGCCGGCGCGCTATTCGGCTTTTTCTATATTCTCAGTAGGGGAGAGCTGTAGAGCATCGTTTAATTCTATAGAGTACCACGAGGCAAATGCTTCGCTGATATTTTATCCCTCCAACAAATCCCTTGAAAAACCCTCCATTGCCTCATACATTCCCAGTCATGGTTACCAAACAGACAAAGGGCCGATTCGCTATTGATATAACCTATAGCCTGTGCGGTAATTGCGGGGCTTGCGTGGCGGTTTGCCCGGAAAGCGTACTTCACCTGGGCCCGGTGATGCTGATCTCCAATGATGACGACTGCACCGGCTGTCAACGATGCATAATCCTATGTCCATCGGACGCGTTGAAACTACGCAAAGCAAGTCGGTTAAAAAAGGCGGCTTTGGATGTTACGGAAAATATCGGTGACAGCGATGTCTGAGAAATACGATGTTATAGTCGTCGGCGCCGGGCCGGCCGGTTCGACCGCGGCCAAATTCGCGGCCTCGGGCGGGGCCAAAACGATCCTTCTGGAAAAACATCCGGTAATCGGCTATCCGCTATGCTGTGCCGAGGCGATTTCGGTGATGGGCTTAAACCAGGTAGTAAAACCTGACCCGAAATGGATTGCCGCGAAAATCGAGCGGGTACGATTGTTCGGTCCTGATGGCGCGAAAGCCAGGATTATTCATCCCGATGCCGGCTTTGTCCTCGAGCGCAAAATTTTCGACCGCGACTTGGCCGAGTTGGCCGCCAAAGCCGGGGCGGAGGTCAGAGTCAGCGCGGATGTTCGGGATCTGATTTATAACAGAAACGGTAAACTGGCCGGCATTAAAGGGGAAATCAACGGCAAGCAAGCGGAAATTTTGGGCAAGGTCATTATTGCCGCCGATGGCGTCGAATCGGAAATAGCAGTCAAAGCGGGTATCAACAGCGTGCTTCGACCCGAACAGATGCATTCGGCTTATCAGTATTTGCTGGCCGATATCGATATTAAACTGGAGACACTGGAGTTTTATTTCGGCACTGAAATCGCGCCGGGCGGCTATATCTGGGTATTTCCAAAGGGCGATGGTCTGGCTAATGTCGGCATCGGTATCTGTCCGAGCAAATCGCCCCGCAAAAAGGCGATTGAATATTTGAACGAATTCATAGAATCCAGGTTTAAGCGTTATACGATACTGGAAAGAATGACCGGCGGAGTGCCATCATTCGTGGCCGAATTGCCTTTATATAAGGATAACCTTTTGTTAGCGGGTGATGCCGCCCGCCTGGTTGATTCGTTGACCGGGGCCGGTATAGCCAACGCTTTGCTTTCCGGCAAAATCGCCGGACAAACAGCCGCGGCAATGGTTGCCGAGGGAATATCCGGGCAGAGATATGAAAAGGAATTTTTTCAGATTAAACAAAAAGAATTGAAATTCTATTTATATTGTCGGGAGATTTTTCTAAAATTAACCGATGAAGATTTTATATCGATTTTGAAATTCACCGATGATATGTTCGGCGATAAGGGGGTGACGGCCATCAACCCCTTCGCCGTGGTAAAGAAAATAATTTTAGCTCATCCGAGGCTTTTAAAACTTGGCCGGCACCTGATATTTTGATTACTTGGCCTTGGCGGCGGCCTGTTTGGTCAGGCGGGATTTTATTCTGGCGGCTTTGTTCTTATGAATAACCTTTTTAGCGGCGGCTTTATCGAGAGCCCGGGCAACTGTTTTAAGTTTGTCGGGAGATTTCTCTTTATCGGCTTTGTAGGCGGTCAGCGTACCGCGCATAACGGATTTTACTTTTTTGTTGCGCTGACGGGCTCTGTCAGATGTCTTCATCCGCTTGGCGCAGGATTTGTGTTGCGGCAACTTGTGCTCCTTTCGGCTAACCTGTCGATTAGCAAATTCGATTTACTTTTAAGTGTGGAAATATAATCAACAATTTGATAATGTCAACCCCAAATACGGATCAAACAACGCCCTCCCGGGATAGTTTCCTGAAAAAATCGCTTCGTTTCTCAGGTTCTACAGTTATTTCTCGGCTTCTGGGGCTGGTTAGAGAACAGGTTTTTTCGCATTTTTTCGGCGCGGGTGCGGCTGTGGATGCTTTCTATGCCGCTTTCAGAGTACCTAATCTGCTTCGCGAATTCTTTGCCGAGGGCGCGCTTTCGGCGGCTTATGTGCCGGTTTTCTCGCAAAAACTCAAGGATGAGGGCAAACAGAAAGCGTTTCTGCTGACATCGACAGTACTATCGGTGTTATTGGTAATTTTAGGGATTATTACAATTCTGGGTATTGCTTTCGCGCCATATATAGTCAGAGTTATCGCCGCCGGGTTTGCCAAAACACCGGGCCAGCTCGAACTCACGACAACGCTGACCCGAATCATGTTCCCTTTTTTAATATTCGTTGCTTGTGCCGCGGCAGTGATGGGCACGCTAAACTGTTTCGGCCGGTTCGGTTTGCCGGCTTTGGCCCCGGTCGGATTTAATATTGGCCTAATAGCCGCCGGGCTGTTTTTCCGCCGTTATTACGACCCGCCGATCGTGGCTATGGCCTGGGGCGCGCTGGTCGGCGGAATACTTCAGTTGGTAATTCAATTGCCACAGTTATACATAGTTGGCTTCCGGTTCCGGTTCTTGTTCAGTTTTGCCGATCGTTCGGTACGCCAGATACTCAAGCTTATGGGGCCGGCCGCGCTGGGGGTAGCGGCCGCCCAGGTCAATATAGTTGTCGGAACGTTGCTGGCGTCGTTTTTGAGCGTGGGCAGTATCGCTTATCTGAACTATGCTTTTCGGCTGATGCATCTTCCATTAGGCGTATTCGGAGTGGCGGTAGCGACAGTTTCGTTGCCGGAGTTATCCTCGCTGGCGGCTGTGGGCAAAAAGGATCTGCTTCTGGCGCGCTATATCAGGTCATGCAAGATGCAATTGTCGTTTTTGCTGCCGTCGGCGCTGTTTCTGATTGTTGCCGCCCGGCCGATTTGCGCGCTGATTTATCAACATGGCGTATTTGGCTGGGATGATTCGGTCAACGCGGCGTACGCGCTTCAAGCCTATTGCGCCGGTTTGATTTTCTTTGGTTTAGTAAGGCTATCGGCGCAAGTATTTTATGCCTATAAAAATACCGCTACGCCGGTGAAAATAGCCGTTTTAGCTATGGTCATCAATATCATCCTGATGCTGATTCTGATGCGGCCGATGGGCTTTGCCGGTCTGGCCCTGGCGCCGGGGATAGCGGCGCTGGCAAATTTCCTGATGCTGACCCATACCATACGAAAAAAAGTAGGCCGACCGGGTTATAAGTCGTTGGTTTGGCATATGGTGAAAACAGCTATAGCCGCTTTAGCCGGCGCGGTTGTGATATATCTTATTTTGAACTATTTTGATGTTTATACCGGTTATGCGGGGATACTTGCAACGGCTATTCGATTAGCCATTAGTTTTGCGTGCGGCTTGTCAGTGTTTGGCGTTCTGGGTTTGGGGCTGGGGATTTTTAAGAGGAAATGATGGATTTCGATTCGATTGAAATATTCCGGCAGTACGGTTTCGAAGGATTTAAAAAAATATCTTACTTAATGGAAACGACCTGTGAAGATGTGCCGTCAAGAAAGGGCGTTTATTTAGTATGTTTTTTAAATGACGAGTTTGAATTTTTAGATAAAAGCATTGGCGGACACTTCAAAGGGAATGATCCTACCGTTAGTATTGAAATACTTAAAACCAAGTGGGTTGATGGTACCATGGTTTTATATATCGGGAAAGCCGGCGGGGGTAGTTCGAGAAGCACATTACATAGTCGGCTGAAGCAATACATGAAATTCGGTCAAGGTAAGAATATAGGGCATAAGGGAGGAAGATATATTTGGCAGCTTTCAAACAACAGGGAATTATTGGTTTGCTGGAAGACCTTGTCTGATGAATATCCGCGTCAATATGAAAAATCGCTTATAGCTGAATTTAAAACTCAATATGGAAAATTACCTTTTGCAAACTTACAGGAATAATCTATGTCCCGTATCGCCGTAATCCAAACAGCTTTTCCGGGTGATGTTATCCTGTGCACGCCGGTGTTCGAATCGCTTAAAAGCGCCGGGCATTATGTGGTTGCCGTGGTCCGCCCGCCGGCTGAATCGCTGGTTCGGCACAATCAATTTATAGATAAGCTTTTAATTTACGACAAACGCAAAGGCTTGTCAGCTTTCCTCAAAGCCGCCGCCGAACTGAAAGCCGAAAACTGCGATACCGCCCTGATTGTTCAACGCTATCTTAAAAGCGCGCTACTGTCGATATATGCCGGGATTAACAAACGAGTCGGCTATGATATCGCGCAAGTCAGATCATTATATACCGATGAAATCCATTACGATGAAAGCAAACACGAGGTCGAAAGATGCCTGGCTCTTTGTCAGGGCTTATCGCCAATATCGGGATTTTCGCCGCGAATTTCAATTCCGGATAATGAGCTAAAAAAGACCAGAGAATTTTTATTTCAAGAAAAGATAAATTTAGAAAATCTGATCGTTATCGCGCCCGGATCGGTGTGGGCGACCAAACGCTGGGTCGGATATCGGGAATTAGTCGAACTGTTATGGGAAAGATACAACGCCGATATTGTGCTTCTCGGTTCTAAAGATGATTATGAAATTTGCCGGGAAATTAGCGAAATCGAGCATATCCATAACCTGGCCGGCAAAACTGATTTGCTGCAATCATCGGCTATTATCAGGCTGGCCCGTCTGGCGCTAACCAATGATTCGGCGCCGGCGCATATGGCTGCGGCGGTCGGCACGCCGGTAGTGGCTATTTTCGGTTCGACTGTACCCGCTTTCGGTTTCGCACCCTACTCTGAAGAAGCGATTATTGTCGAAAAGACCGGCCTTTATTGCCGTCCCTGCGGTTCGCACGGCTCGAAAAAATGCCCGGAGAAGCATTTTCGCTGTATGAATGAGATATCGCCCCGCCGGGTTTTAAATGAATGTGCTCAGTTTTTATCTGAATAATATCGCCCGTTCAGGCAGGTAGTAGCGAAGCATGATCTGCCTGCCAATCTCCGTCAGGCCTCAAGGTCTTGGCGATCACACCCTTTCGGGCACGACCTGACGTAACTTGTATTTGATTTGGATTTTTCTTTATTTTGTCAATAACCTTGCAAGCAGACGAAGATGTCTACCAGCCATGATTATGTTTTAACCGAAACAAAATACTTCAAAATAATATCACTTAAATATCGATTTATTGTTAATTCTAAAGCTATGTATAGAATGTTTTAGTAGTCACCCCTGCAAGCAAGACCGCCGCATTAATAATTAAAAGCAGGAAAATGTCCTGCCGGCTTTTAAACTACTGTATCAAGGTGTGCTACATAACGAGTTTTATTCGCGATGATGTTGTAAAAATTCCCCGGCGTGAGCATCGTCGGGTTGCCCAACCTACAACCGTGCGTAGGATTTGCTCCTCTCGGAATGCCCCGCTGTGGTCGAATCTCGGTGAGCCATAGCGGGGCGCTTTAATTCCAGACAATTAATCCGTCTGTTGACTCAAGACATCCAGAATTCTCCGTGCCTGCGTAAAATCCGGTTTTAATTGAAGAGCTTTCTCCAGCATCATTCGGGTTTTGCTATAATCGCCTATCTTGCCAAGAGTGAGCGCGTAATTGTAGTAATAAACCGCCTGGCTGCTATCCAGTTCAATTGCCTTATTGAACTCAGCCTCGGCCTTACGATAATCTTTCAGGCCGTCATAGGCTAAGGCCAGGTTAACTCTGGCGTCCGGATCATCGGGTAGAAAGCCGACCGCCCGTAAAAAGCATCCGAGAGCCTGGCTGAGATCACCCTGCCGGGCGGCGATCAGGCCGAGTTGATAATAGCTTTTACCCTGGATTTTAGATGGATTATAGCCATAAGGCAAGGCGGCTGAATATATCTCAGATAAATCATATTCTGAAACTATATCTTTATTGCCATGCGAAATCACATAATTAAATTCCGTTTCCGCAGATTTGACATTATCGATTTGCATCAAGTACATGCCAAAATAATATCTGGCGGCCGGATTAGTCGGAAATTCACGTCTGAAATCGTTTACCGCCTGGTAAACCATCACCGTATCGTTTTCAGCGAAAGCGGCTAATATTCTGTTGATATAGGCATCCTTGAAATTCGGGAATTTGGCTACCGATGAATCAGCCATAGCGAATGCCCGGCGATAATCTCCCGATAAACGGGCCAGCATCGATAAATCATTATAGGCTTTGCCTGATGGCCCGCAGTTTCTAATTTCCTCTTCAAAATAGCTTCTGGCGGATGATGTATCGCCATCATAAAGCGCGATCACTCCCAGATTGAGGCAAGCATTAGGCACGCAATGGCCCTGACTTAAAGCTGTCTCATATTGCGTTCTGGCCGACCGGTAATCGCCCTTTTTCATGAACATATTGCCCAGCGAATAGTTAGCCATCGCCATAGACCTGTCGTGATGATCGTAGAAATTGGTCCAGGCGAAAAGACCAACCAGCAGGGTGGAGGTAGTCAGGATTATCACTTTCCTAAAATTTCCGTTAATCCAGCCCTTATAAATTTCATACAGCGTAAAACCGGCGGTGATGCTCAAAAGCGGCACGACAGGAATGCGAAACCGCCCGGTGACGAAAAAAGCGATCACGGTGAACATATAACCGAAAATAACAATCGGGAAAATCCAGAAGCGGCGATCTTTGAAAAAGCATAAAATCCCTCCAATAAAACCCAACGGTGAGATTATAGCGAACAGAAACATCGGAATAAATGACATGCCGATATAGTCTGTTAAAAAATACAAATTATTGTTATTGGAAATCTCGAAGTAGTTCCAGAACAGGTATAATTTTTTCACCATTAGTTTTGCAAAATCAATCGGTCTGGCGAAGATATAGGCATATGATTTATGGTAATAATAAGCCGACACTTCCGATGGTTTAATCGAACCGATTTCTTTGCCGGTATTATTGGCGGCCTCGAATTCGGCATCCGAGTATTGCCAGGTATTGCCAAAACCGGGGAGAAGGGCCGTGAATCCATCAGCTTGCTCATTGTTGCCGATATAGAAATTAATCCCGCCCTGGCTGGAAATTAAAACATTATCGCCGCCGACAATGATATTTCGCGCCGTTACGGGAAGTATCAAAATCGACGCCCCGATTATAAGCAATAAGCTGTGTGTAAGCTTGTGTTTCAGGTTGCTGTCGATTAAGAATATCCAGACGCAGACTAATGGAATGACCGCTAAAATATTTGGTCTTGTAATAGCGAATAAACCGGCTATCAGTCCGGCCGCGAAATAGAGTTTCGATTTATTTTTTTCTTGAGCCAGAATCAATAAATATATAAATAACAGCATGAATAAGACAGTCAGAAAATCCAATAAAAGCTGGGATTCGAAATAAATCAGTACGCCGTTAATGGCCGTAAGTACTGCCGCGAAATAGCCGACGAACCTTGAAAAATATTTTCTGGCTATGATAAATACGAGCGGCACCGATAGAACGCCGATTAGATGCTGAAGCAGAATTACAGCACTAAAATTAACTCCGCATATTGAATAAATTAAGCCAAGAAAAAACGGATATAAGGGCGCCCGAAAATATGGTCCTCCGCCGAGTATATCACCCGAGGCGATCTGCTGAGCCCAGATATGATGGTAGAGCGCGTCGATTGTCGGTGTGTCCCAACCGGGCCAATTTGATTTCAGCGCAATCATAAAAATTACTCTTAAAATCAGCCCCAGGGCTGTAATCGCGCCGATAATTGTTAATTCTTTGCCTTTCATGTATGGATATATATAATAAAAAACCTGAAAAAAGATGCAAAAAAGTTGAAACTTGATTCATGATATCCAAATTTATTATACTTGAAGGAGTTGAAATTATTATGAAAACCTGCCCGCAACGTCTGTTTTTATTGAGCTTATGTCGAAATAGCCGGTTTTCGTCACAAATATCAGGATTTATTTAAGGTTTTAATTGAAAACGTCAAACGGCACATATTTTGAATTATAAAGATAATAAAAGGATTTTTGCTTGTATTTTAGGAAAATTTTATTATTGTTAAATGATGAATAAAAAATTAATACGAAGGGAGTTACGATGAAAACCTGGCTATCTGTTATTGCTGTTTGTTTGTTAACAGTTATAGCCTCAGCCGAGGAACCTCTGACTATCGGGGTTTTAAGCAATGGCGGCAATTATGTCGTTGATAAATTTATTGTTACGATGTTGCCGGGCACTCAGCCTCTGGAAACCAACCAAACAATCTCCGGTTTAGCTATGACCGGGCATGATCAAATCGATATGCTATGTTCACAATATGATGTTGTTAAGGTTGAACCCTGGTATCCGCATAAGGTCAGGAACGAAGTTTTGCGATCGTTAGTCGAGAGGATGTATATCCTAACTGTTGCCCCGGGCTATGATGTCAGGAATATGAAGAATGAATTTCTCAGTTGCGAAGATGTGGAATATTCAGATTTCTGGAATATCCCCGAATTGTGCTATATTCCCAACGATCCCGGTATCAGCGGCCAATGGGCTTTAAGCCGCATTGACTGCTTCGGCGCGTGGGATTTGATCCGCGGCGATACCACCGCTAACGTTGTTATCTCGATCGATGATACGGGGGTTTATTACACTCACCCCGATTTACAGGCTAATATGTGGATTAATGAACTCGAAGATATTAATCACAACGGGATTTTCGATAATTTCCCGGAAAGCCAGGGCGGCGATTTAAATAACCAGGATGATGATGGCAATGGCTATCCGGATGATGTCGTTGGTTATGATTTAGGGTGTAATGATCCTAATCCCGCGGAAGACGTGCCAACGCATGGTACCCATGTAGCGGGTTGCGCATCCGAAGTGGCCGATAACGGTATAGGCGGCGCCGGCCCGGGATATGCCGCGAAAATTCAGGCCGCGAAAATTACTGACGCGGGTGGTATACTGCGTCAAGGCTACCAGGCGATGATTTATGCCGCCGACAACGGTGCTGATATCATTAACTGTTCCTGGGGTTCGCCTTCTTATAGCGGCGGCGAGCAGAATATAGTAAATTATGTGTATTCGGTAGGAACGCTTCTCGTATGCGCCGCCGGCAATGATGATTATCAGAATCCGCCATTTAACAATTATCCTTCGGCCTATAATCATGTGCTGGCAGTAGCCTCAACTGACCCCAATGATCACCTTTCAAGTTTTTCTAACTATAATTCCTGGGTAGATATTTGCGCTCCCGGGTCGAATATTTATGCCACCTGGTCTACCGGTTCTTACATAAATTTATCGGGAACTTCGATGGCATCGCCAATAACCGCCGGAGTTGCTGCCTTAATCAAAGCCCAAAACCCGAATTACTCGGCCGATCAATTAGCCAATGCTATAATAGGAGCGGCCGATGATATTTACGACCTCAATCCCGGTTATCCTGATGGTTGGCTGGGATCAGGACGTATCAACGCTCACGCGGCGTTGGGCGCCTCATCATTCCCTAACATTCGCCTTCTGGCACAGGGTGTCAACCAAATCACCGACGATGGGGATGGGGTTATTAATCCGGGCGAAACTGTTGAGTTGATTGTAGTATTGGAAAATCTCTGGCAGGATGCCAACAACACGGTTCTGACTTTAAGGGCGCCGCAGGGCATAACGGTTACCGATTCGGTCACGAATCTTGGTACGTTCCCCGGTAGCGGCGAGCAGATGGATAATTTCACAGATCCTTTCAGGCTCACTTACAATCTGGATTGTATTCCTAAAGATTATGAGCTTACCCTGGTTATCAGCGCGGATGGCCCATACAACATTGAAGAACCGATTACGGTTTCCGTCAGTCTTTCCCAGGCTCATTTCCCGATTAGTTTGCCCGATGCTATCGAATCGCATCCTTTAATTTGTGATCTTGACGGCGATGGTCAAATGGAGATTGTAGTCGGGTGCAATGATAACAAGGTATATGCTATTGAGACGGATGGCTCGATATCGCCCGGATGGCCATATGAATCGGATGCCGATTTTTCGACCGGCCCGGCTGTCGGCGATCTCGACAATGACGGCGATTTTGAGGTTGTTATTACGACTAAAACCGGTAAGTTGGTCGCGCTGGATCATCAGGGCAACGTCTTATCCGGTTTCCCGATTGTCACCGGCGGATCGCTGTTTTCCACGCCGGTTTTGGCCGATCTTGATAATGACGGCGATCTGGAAATAATTCAAGCGAACTATCAAACAAAACATATCGATATTTATAATCATGACGGTTCGGTTTTTGGCGATTGGCCGTTTATTTCATCGATGGCCTGGTACGGAAGTCCGGCTGTCGGCGATATTGACGGCGACGATGAATTGGAAATCGTAATTGGCGGTTTTAATGACAGCCTGCATGTGTTCAATCCGGACAAGACAGAAGTGCCCGGTTTTCCGATAGGACTCGATGATCGCGTTTGGGTATCGCCGGCAATCGGCAATATCGATCCGAGCGATGTCGAACCGGAAATTGTGGTGAGTACTCAAAGCGGCAAGGTGTATCTGGTGAATCATGATGGTACGATTGCCCCCAACTGGCCGATTGATCTTGGCGTTAATTTGAAATCATCACCGTCTCTGGGCGATCTGGATGGCGACGGTTCGCCTGAAATAGTGTTTGGCGCCAACAATTCGAACCTCTATGCTTACGATTCTGACGCCAGTCTTTTAAGCGGTTTCCCGGTGACACTTGAAGCGGGCATTAACGCGTCAGCGTCTATCGGCGATATTTCCGGCGATGGCGTTCCGGATATCATAATCGCCAATGGTTCGACTTCATCATATATTTACGCTTTCGATGCGACCGGCCAAACGCTTCGGAATTTCCCGATCCCTACGCCGATCATCGGTCAAATCGTTGCCTCACCGGCAATTTGGGACTTGGATCATGACGGCGATATCGAGATTGTCGTTTGTATGCAAAACAGCGGCATAAATCTCGATGTCATCGATTATAAACCTCACGCGTCGGTTTCGAATATCGAATGGTCGGCGTTTGGTAATGATAAATATCGCTCTAAGAATTATGACGCGCTTGGTCCGGTTTCGATTGAAGATAATGGAAATTCATTGCCGCTGATTTATGGATTAAAACAGAATTATCCAAATCCATTTAACAGCCATACGGTAATAAGTTATACGCTTGATAATCCAGCCGAAATTTCCCTGGAAATTTATGATCTGCTTGGTCGGTTAATAGGGACACTGGATTCCGGAGTAAAATCAGCAGGTACTCATAATATCGTTTGGGATGGTACTAATGAGAGCGGTCAACAGGTAGCTTCCGGGGTTTATTTCTATAAACTTAAAGCCGGAGATAAGACATCGGTAAAGAAAATGACTTATCTTAGATAGTTTTTGATATTTAACCCGCCGGTTTGGCTGCCGGCGGGTTCATAATTTAAGACAAGCAAGTTGAATTTTAAGAATCGCTTATAAGAGGTTTAAATAGATTCGGAAAGATGGCAATCAAGCATTATTTTTAAGAAATTTTATCAGGCAGGGAATTTGCTTTAATAGTAATTGTATAAATGAATGAGGATTCAGGCCATATGGCCTGATTAAGATTGTCAGAGCAGTCCTTTATTGTTTTTGCTTGACTTTTAGTCAATTCTTCTTACATTTAAAATGACTGCCTGATCTGGTATTTATGCTGGTAGATGTAAGAAAATGGGGCGTCCGCCAATAATAATATCGGCAGCAGGGAAATTTGGTGTGGATAAGTATATGAATTTAAAGCGATTAAGAACGAAATTTAAATGGTGGTTATGTCCGCCTGACTTGAAGGAGGTGACTTAGGCGAATAATAATTTTTTAAGATGTTGTAAGTGAATTTTTTATGGAGGTTGTTTTTGATGAAAAAGTTAATAATTAGTGCCCTGGTGATGGCTTTTGCGGTTAGCGGGGCTTTTGCCGCCAATAGCACTTATAATTTTCCAATACTGCCGCAACCTTGCGATAGCAGCGCGACTCCGGATAGTTATGGCTATGCCTGGGTTGACAATGACGGTGGCGGAAGCCCGGTATTTAACTGGGTGGATATTACCGGCAACGGCATTTTAGTCGATGGTTTGGCGGATGATAATGCTGTCGGTCCTTTCAATATTGGCTTTGATTTCCCATTTTACTGGTACATGGTTGACCATTTCTATATTGGATCGAACGGCTATATTTCATTCTCTTCCGACGCGAATTATTCGCAACCCTTTCCGCAGATTCCCAGCACGACTTATCCGAATAACCTGGTAGTTCCGTTAGCCTGCGATATCGATTTTCTTTCGCCATATGGTACGAACGAATGTTATTACTATTCGAACAACACAGATTCGCTGGTTGTTTCCTGGATTAATGTTGATGAATGGAATGACCCATATGATCCAACGGCTACGCATACATTCCAGCTAATCCTGTGTGCCGCCGATTCTTCTATCACTTTCCAGTATGGTGAGCAAGGCGGTACTTTCAACAACACTGAAGGGCATGTTCAGATCGGAATCGAAGATCTGGTGGGACGTACCGGTCTGAGATATTATTTCGATTTGAATCCGCCGGTCCAGGCTCCACACGATGGCCTGGCTATTCGTATTCATGCCGATCCGGATCCTAATTTCGTTTTCAATGATGTTGGTATTGCCGGCGCTCAAAACGCCACTTCGGGCGGTATTTTTGCCGCGGTAGGCTCCGGCTTGGGATTGGGTGCGTATGTTGAGAATTTTGGAACCACACCCATGGATAATATTACTTTGAACTGCAAGGTCATTAGGAATTATGTACCGGTTTACAACGAAAACGTAATTATTGACCATCTGGAATCGGGTGTTCGTGTTTGGATGGATTTCCCGTTAACATATTCTCCGGATGCAATAGGAGTATATTCGCTAGTTTTTAAAACTACAACTAACCCGGCAGATAATTTCTTTTTCAACAACAGCGATACTACCGAAATGCACGCTTATACCATGCCAACCACGCTGGCTTATGCCGACACGGCTTATGATTGGACTTCCTGGCAGGGCGGCGGCGGCGGTTTTGCTAACGAGTTTGTTGCTCCCGAACCGCTTGAAATAACCGCTATAAGAGCTAATTTGGTTGATGATGGCACAGCCGCTGATTTTTATATAATGCCTGCCAACGACGCCGGTGGCCCGGATGTTGATAACATTCTATTTCAAACAACCGCATACCCAAATACGCCTACCGGAGGCTGGGTTGTAGTTGAAGTTCCACCCGGTATCGTCTTTTACACCGGTCAAAAATTCTTTGCGGCTATCCTTAGCGGCGGCGCAAGTGTCGGTTTCGGTATTGATTCGTCCTGGCCCTTAAGTAATCGCGGCTGGGAAAATACCGGTACCTATGCCGGTTCCCGTGACCGTTCCTTACAAGATATGGTTATCGGCGTCATGGTTGATGGCCATGTCGGTATCGAGGATGAAGGTACATTGCCAAGCAATTTCGCGTTAAATCAAAACTATCCCAATCCATTCAATGCCTCGACTGAAATCACATTTAGAACCCCGATACAATGCAAAGTATCACTTGAAATTTTCAACCTGGCCGGTCAGAAAATAGCTACTCTGGCCAATGACACTTATAATGCCGGTGAACACTCGGTTATTTGGAACAGCACTACTGATAATGGAAAGGTTGTTTCCTCCGGCGTTTATTTCTATCGCCTCCAGGTTAATGA
>CAZFSN010000064.1:0-14479 GCA_964521815.1 uncultured Ignavibacteria bacterium
TTTGGGATCAAGATGCGCCGAGGTGTAATCGATAATTTTGGCAATCGGTTTCAAATTATTTTGTTTTGCAAATGTTTCAGAGGTTACAATGAGAGCCGAGGCGCCATCATTCAGACCAGGAGAATTACCGGCTGTTACAATGCCATCTTTTTTAAAAGCCGGCCTGAGCTTGCCCAGCTTTTCGACAGTGGTGCCGGCCCGTGGGCCCTCATCAGTATCGAATATAATCGGATCGCCTTTTCTTTGCGGCAATTCAATCGGCACGATTTCCGCTTTGAACTTGCCCTCGGCGATTGCTTTGGCCGCCTTGTTCTGCGAATCGGCGGCATACTGGTCCAGATCCTGTCGGGTGAGCTTTGATTTTTCGGCAGTGTATTCGGCCGCTATGCCCATATGGCAGTTGTTGAAACTATCCCATAAGCCATCCATTATCATCAAGTCTTTTAACTTCTGATCGCCGAATTTGAAACCGGTTCGTCCTCCGTGAAGAATAAACGGGCAGCTCGACATCGATTCCATACCGCCGGCTACGAAACAATGTCCATCGCCGGCTTTAATTGCCTGAGCGGCCAACATAACTGACTTAAGTCCGGAGCCGCAAACTTTGTTGATTGTTAGGGCTGGAATAGTCGCCGGCAGCCCGGCGTGTATCATAGCTTGACGGGCGGGCGATTGACCGGAACCTCCCTGCACTACCTGGCCCATGATGACTTCATCGATTTTGTTGATATCGACACCGGCTCGTTGGACCGCTCCCTTAATTGCTACCGTACCCAACTGCGGCCCGTTCATCGATGATAGTCCACCTAAAAACGTACCAATCGCGGTTCTGCACGCGGATATAATTACTGCTTGTTCGGCCATCTATTTCCTCCTGAAGCTTTTGTTATTGCGCGAAAATCAATCAAGTTTCCCGCCTTTGAATTGTAGTTGTTTGCCTATCGCCCCCAATTAAGGTTATTATGTAGATTTCCGCCGTCCAAGTCAAGCAAAGACATAAACTCTAACCAATCATTATATTAATTTTAAACTGAAATGGATATTACTAAAGGTAATGGCATTTAATAAATATTTTAATATAAAAGCTATGGCGTGCAAAGCATCTGAACCGTGACGCGGTTGGAAGAAGCTGATTCTACATTTCTGCCGGAAGCCGAAACATAGTACGAAACTTCAGCACAACTTATCTGTAATTCATCATCGAAACTAATATCATTAGCGGATGTCCGACCGACTTCTTCAAAGGGGCTGTTAATACTGCGGTAAATTATAAAGCCGGTTTCATTGTCTGAATTATCCTGCCATTGAAGATTAACCGAGTAAGCGCCGGTGGCCAGACCGGCCAGATCGGATGGCGGAGCAGGGATGCTATTATCTGTTGGGCTATTTTTAGAACAACTAAAAATTATTAAGGCGGTCAATAACGAAACCGCGATATACCGGGAGAATAAGGTTTTATTCTTTTTCAAATATTTTCTCATCGTTATTATTAACATTATAAAAGCAAATTATGTTTCTATCACTTTTAAATTATTAAAGATTGAAATATTCACCGGCAGGCAAGTCAAATTCAACAGAGCCATTGTGCATACCGATAATCCTGGTCGCTGTCTGACTGATAAAATCGCGATCATGGCTGATTATAATAAAGGTTCGACCAGTCGACTTATTTAAAATATCTATCAATTCCTTTGTCGCCTTTGGGTCCAAGGCGCCCGATGGCTCATCCAGAATGATGACTTCCGATTCCATAGCCATAACTCCTGCCAAAGCGGTCTTCCTTTTCTCACCCCCGGATAAGGAAAACGGATGACGATCCTTTAAAGCTTGTAAATTAAATAGGACAAGATATTCATTAATAATAGATTCTATATTATCCCTTTTTAAATTGCCCGGCCCAAAACCAATATCCGCCGCGACCGTTTCCTCAAAGATAGCCCGTTCCGGCAATTGCATAGCCATAGTTATTTTGCGGCGAAGGTCAAAAGCCGAGTATTCGGTTAATGATTTATTATCGATATAAATTCTTCCGTCTTGCGATGTAAGCAAGCCCGCCATCAGCAAACCAAGCGTCGTTTTACCAGCTCCCGATGGGCCGACAAAAGCAATTTTCTCTCCCCGGACTATATCGATATTAATTTCTTTTAAAACTTTCGTGTAATCTTTATAAGAATAGCTAACATTTTCAAGCGATAGCATCGTAGCGATTTTATCTGACTTCACATTTTTCACTTCAGATTTCACGCCTTTATCGGAATGACTAATATTACTCAAGGAATCACTAATGGAATTATTAGATAGCTTTAGAATATCGTCTTTTATCTCTTCAGGCTTGCCATAAGCTGTCAGTCGCCCATTATCCATAATTATCACTCTATCGGCTTTGGCGGCCAATTCGACAAATTGAGTAATTACGATAATAGTTTTACGGCCCCGGAAACTGCCCAAAAACCGGTTCAGCGAATTCCTCGTCTCCAAATCAAAATGTGAATCCGGCTCATCAAGTATGATAATTTCCGGATCGGTTATCAGACCCGCGGCCAAAGCGACTGTGGTAATTTGCCCGCCGGATAATTCATCCGGGCTTTTATCCAGCAAATTTTCAATTCTAAATGTTTCGCATATCCGCGCGACTCTGGATTCAATTACATTTTTTTCAACGCCTCTGTTTTCAAGCGGAAAAGCCAGCTCTTTGGCAACTGTTGGCATCAGAAGTTGATTTTGCGGCTCCTGAAGTACCAGAGAGACGGTATTGAATACATTCCTGCTATATGCACTGACTTTTTTTCCTTTGAAATAAATCTCACCAGATACGTTATCAGCCAGGCCGGCCAGCAACTTTCCTAAACTTGATTTTCCACTGCCGTTAGCTCCGAGTATTACCAGGAATTCATTTTCATGAATATCCAGAGAAATATCGATCAGCCCGAGTATGAACCGGTCTTGGGAATCATCCAGCCCGCCTAATGCTGGATAACTTAAACTGATGTTTTTCAATGAGTATAAACAGTTCATGGCATCAATATAATAAAAAACCGCGGCTAAATGAAATTCGCCGCGGCTAATAATTCAAAAAATATTTACCAGCAGACATCCATGTTTTTTGCCGCGATAGCTTCATCCAGACGCCCGACCGGTGTGCTATTGGGCGCCGATTTGATTATGTCGGGATTCTCTTTCACTTCGCGCGCAATCTGTTTCATCACCTTTATAAAATTATCCAGTGATTCTTTGCTCTCGGATTCGGTCGGCTCAATCATCATCGCCTCATGAACGATTAGCGGGAAATACACCGTCGGCGCGTGAATCCCGAAATCGAGAATCCGCTTGGCAATCGCCGATGTTTTTATACCATCTTTGAGTTGTTTATCGCCAGATAGCACGAATTCGTGCATGCAGGCTGAATCGAACGGCAATGCATAATCGTTTTTAAGATTATGCATCAGGTAATTGGCATTGACAATCGCGGTTTTGGCTATTTTTTTCAAACCTTCGGGACCGCTTTTAAAAATATAAGTGTAAGCTCTTATTGCCACACCAATATTGCCATAAAAGCCATGTATTCGACCTATGGAATCCGGCCGGTTGGATTCCAGCTGATAAATGAAATTATCGCTCTTGGCGGTTTTGCGGCCGATAACCGGTATCGGTAAAAATGGTTCTAAAAATGATTTAACGCCAATCGCGCCGCCGCCCGGCCCACCGCCGCCGTGAGGCGTCGAGAAAGTTTTGTGAAAATTAAAATGGACGATATCAAATCCCATATCCCCGGGACGAACCAGACCTAAAAGAGCGTTCAGATTGGCGCCGTCCATATACAAAAGCCCGCCGCAGTCATGAACCACGGCCGCGATCTTTTCGATATCCGTTTCGAAAAGCCCAAGGGTGTTCGGATTTGTCAGCATGAAACCGGCCGTATTGCTATCACATACGGCGGCCAGCTTTTCGACATCCACCAGCCCTTTGCCCGTTGATGGCAGCTTGATCGTATTATAACCGGCCAATGTCACCGAAGCAGGATTAGTGCCATGCGCGGAATCGGGAATGATGATATTTATGCGTTTTTGCTTATTCTTTTTATGATAAGCGCGCATTAAAAGCAACGCGGTAAATTCGCCATGCGCGCCGGCCGCCGGCTGAAGTGTAATATTATCCATCCCTGATATCGCTGCCAGTATATTTTGAAGTCCATACATAAGCTTCAGCGTTCCCTGGACATTATCGGCTGGAGCGTGCGGATGAGCGCCCGTGAATCCGGGCAAGTTTGCGGTTACCTCGTTTACTTTTGGATTATATTTCATGGTGCAGGAGCCCAGCGGATAAAAGCCTTTATCGATATGATGATTTTTAATCGATAAAGCGACAAAATGGCGAACGATTTCCGGTTCGGATAATTCCGGTAGTTTGGGCTCACCCTTACGTAAAACCCCGAGCGGCAAATAATCCTCAGGCCCTTTATAATCATCCGGTAATGACGGCAAAGAGAAACCGGTTCTGCCCGGGCTCGATAGTTCAATTAATAGCTTATCGTACAATTTATCGTCCTTTTTGTAAAACCGAATCTAAACTTTTCAGGTTCTCATTCACCCAGTTAGTAAATTCGCTATTCGGGTAATCCTCAAGGTATTTAAGGTAAAGCCCGTCGGCCTGTTCATATTCTCCGAGTTTAACCAGGCAATATGGTATTTTCCTGGTCGCGTCTTCTACTTTTTCGGATTCAGGAAAGCTCTGAATGAAGTCATTAAATGAAGCAATAGCATCCCGGTATTGCCCCTTCTGGCATTGAATGTCGGCAATACCGAATACCGCCATCTCCTTTTCATATTCATTATCATCGCCGGCATAATTCAACACATTGTTGTAATACTCAAGAGCCTTGTCCCAGTCGGAACGATGTTTATATTTTTCGGCGATAATCAGGTTATACTCGGCTTTTTCCGGTTCATCGGCCAGGCGATTCAGGTAATCATCGAGTGTCTCATTGCCCTGCAAATAGAGCTGGATTTCGTTATAGAAATCGGCGGCCGGGTAGTAGCCCACCAGTCGATCTATCTCCTTGCCATCTGATCCGGTAACGACAATTGTCGGAAAGAACGAGACATTATATTCATGGACTATTGATGTGTCTTTATTGGCATCGATTTTGGCGAATTTCATTTGGTTAGTCATAGCTAAAACTATCTTATTGGAGAATGTAGAATCATCGAACATTTTGCTCCAGGGGCAGCCCTGTTTATAAAATTCGATGATAAGCGGTTGCTTTTTGTTAGTTGCCGCGGTTTTTGCCGAATCCAGATTATGATAAAATCCGATTGTCGACGGAATCTTTTCTGATTTATCGCATCCGGCTAATAATAACCCGGATAAAATGCACAGGCAGCCGGCCAGAATCTTAAGGTTCTTCATTGGGTAACTCAAAATCAGGAATTATAGTCTCGGCTATTTCAATCGCTTTTTCCATCGCGGTTTCGGGCACGAAAATCATTACGCCTTTCATGACTTGCGAAACCGATCCAAAACCGGAGTAGGATCCGGTACTTGATTTTATCAAACACGGTATCCCCTGTTCGGTTAAAGCTTCTTCTAAAATTTCGGCATTGATGAGGTCATTCGTGTGACACAATAAAACGCTTTTGGTATCAGCGTTAAAATCCTCATCTTCTTCTTTTGGGGGAGTATCAACCAGTTCCAGATCACAATCAGTACATCTGGTATTTCCAGGAAGATATTCAGCCCCGCATTTAGGACAATATGGCATTTATTTCACCTTTGAAAGCCTGAATACAAGTTCATCGATTTGATTATATGTTATTTTCTCAGTAACCGCAATCATTAAACAACCCTTAAGACCTATTTTAAAACCACTTAAATCGACACCCGCCAAAATATTATGCTTGCTCAATCCGGCGATAATTTTTTTAGGGGATACCGGTGTCTGGATAACGAATTCCTTAAAGAACGGAGCGGCAAACCTGAGTTTGTAGCCGGAAAGTTTGTCAATCTCTGAAGCCGCGTAATGCGCTTTGGCCAGGCATAACTCGGCTACCTGTCTGATTCCCTTTTTGCCCATAATGGCCAGATACATAGCCGCGGTCAGAGCGCACAATTGCTGATTAGTACATATATTAGAAGTGGCTTTTTCCCTGCGAATATGCTGTTCGCGGGTTTGAAGAGTCAACACGTAGCCGGTTTTATTATTGATATCGACGGTTTTAGCCGCCAGTCGGCCGGGGATTTTGCGAATCAAATCCTGTCTGACTGAAAACAAGCCCACATATGGTCCGCCATACGCCAGAGGTAAGCCTAGTGGTTGGCCCTCAGCACAGGCTATATCCGCCCCATATTCGCCGGGCGTTTTTAATACGCCCAAGCTTATGGGATCATAAGATATAACCAGTAACGCGCCGCTGCTTTTCACATCGCCGGCTATTTCTTCGATATTTTCAATCAACCCCAGAAAATTCGGACTCTGGATTATCAAAGCGGCCGTATTTTGACTTAAGCTTTCACGCAAAAGATTGAAATCGACAAGTCCTTCGATGGCTGGAACCAGCGACACGTTTATATCCGTACCGGAAAGATATGTCTTGATCGTCTCGACATAGTGAGGATTGACCGTCGCCCCGACCAGGATTTCAGTTCTGCCCGTATGTCTTGAGGCCATTATCGCGGCTTCCGCCAGCGCGCTGGCGCCATCGTACATGGAGGCGTTAGTAACAGGCAAGCCATTTAAACTGCTGACCATCGATTGGAATTCATAAATTGCCTGAAGTGTGCCTTGCGCCACTTCCGGCTGATAGGGCGTGTACGCGGTCATGAATTCGGGCCGGGCAATCAGATTTCCTATAACGGCCGGGATATAATGATCGTACGCCCCGGCCCCGGCAAAACAAGCCTCATACCTGGTATTCTCCTCCGCCAGGCCGGCAAGATGCCGGATTAATTCGTGTTCGGGAAGCGCCGATGGGATGTTCAGGTTATGGCGGTACCTCAATGATCCGGGGATGTTTTTAAGTAAATCCTCGAAATCAGCAACGCCAACGCTCTCCAGCATCCGCTGAAGATCGGAGTTCGTATTTGGTATGTAATTCATTAACTTTGTCCGATTAGCTCCTGATAATCAGCCGGATCAAGAAGTTGATCCAATTCGGAACTGTCATCGATTTTTACTTTGACAATCCAGCCATCGCCATATGGGTCAGAATTAACGATACCGGCATCGCTTTCTAATGCCGTGTTTACTTCGATGATTTCGCCGGTTATAGGAGAGAATAAATCCGAGACGGCTTTCACCGCTTCGATTGTACCGAATGGCTGCATATATTCGACTTTCGTGCCAATATTCGGCAATTCGATAAAAACCACATCACCGAGTTCGCCTTGCGCGTAATCAGTTATGCCAATAGTAGCAGTATTCCCCTCGAGCTGAACCCATTCATGTTCTTTCGAGTATTTTAAACCTTCAGGAATCAAGTGACCTCCTCATGCTTAGCCGATTTATTTGATAATGAACCGGCCATAAATTTTTCCACATAAGATGTATCGAATTTTCCAAAAATGAAGATAGGATCTTCAAAGATATTTTTATATAAATCTACCGGCGTGGGTACTCCTTCGACAATGAACTCATCCAATGCCCGGCGCATCCTCAGCAAAGCTTCGGTTCTGTCTTTACCGTGCACGATTAATTTGGCGATAAGCGAATCATAATAAGGCGGCATAACGTAACCGGCATAGGCATGAGTATCGACTCTTACTCCCAATCCGCCGGGGGTATGAAAAGTCGTTATCTTGCCGGGCGTGGGTCGGAAATTCTTCATTGTATCTTCGGCGTTGATTCGGCATTCAATGGCGTGGCCCTGAAATTTAATATCCGATTGTTTGAAGGGTAATTCCTTGCCGGCGGCCAGCTCTATTTGTTCTTTTACAAGGTCTATGTTAGTGATTTCTTCGGTGATCGTGTGTTCGACTTGAATCCTGGTATTAACTTCCATGAAATAAAAACTGCCATCGGCATCGAGCAAAAATTCGACCGTGCCGGCGCTGCTGTAACCGGCCGCTTTCGCGCCCCTTACCGCGGCTTCGCCCATCCTCGCCCGCAAGTTCTCATCGACTGAGACAGAAGGTGTTTCCTCAATCAGTTTCTGATGGCGGCGTTGAACTGTGCAATCGCGTTCGCCAAGATGAACTATATTTCCATAATTATCGGCTAAAAGCTGAATTTCAATGTGTCGAGGATTTGTGATATACTTCTCGATATATACTTCTGGATTGCCGAAAGCGATATTGGCTTCGGTTCGGGCGGCGTCGAATGCCTCTTTCAAGCCTTCCGGTTCTGTAACCATACGCATACCCCGCCCGCCCCCACCGGCGGCGGCCTTAATTATTATGGGATAGCCTATTGATTTAATAATATCTACCGCTTCTTGATAACTTTTAATGGTGCCCTCGGACCCGGGAATTACAGGAACTCCGGCATCTCGCATTGTTTGTTTGGCAGATGATTTATCCCCCAGCGCCTGGATAACTTTAGGCGAAGGCCCGATAAATGTGATATTACATGATTGGCATACATCGGCAAAATCGGCATTCTCGGCCAGGAAGCCGTAGCCGGGATGAATGGCATCGGCATTGGTCACTTCGGCGGCGGCAATGACTCGCTTGGCGTCAAGGTAACTCTCGCCCGGCGCGCCCGGCCCAATGCAGACATCTTCATCGGCAAAACGCACATGTAAAGAATTGACGTCGGCTTCCGAATAAACCGCCACCGTCGTCACCCCAAGTTCCTTACAGGCGCGAATAATCCGCAAAGCGATTTCGCCGCGATTGGCTATCAGGATTTTCTCGAACATTTTATTCTCCCTCCTTCAGCCCAAACGATCAGCACCTTGCTCATCGCCTATTCGACAGTCTTTTAATATACCATTCTATTTATTACTGTCAATGATTTGTATTAATAATGGAATTCTCCACTATTAATATTTAAACACCTTTATTCAACCATAAAGGAAGATGGTACAAACAGCCTTTAATTATTGACATAATTTCGTTATCATTGTCAATTACTTATATAGCCGCGAAGACATATTGTTCAGGGTTTTAAAAACATAAAAAGGACAACGCAACATATTATTTAATATCGGATAATATTTCTGTCAATTATACCGCCTATCAAACCGGCATATGGGAAGAACAAAGCGTGCCCGATAAAACGGGTCATGGAATATCCATCTAGAAACCCAGATCGCTATCTTTTTTCTCGGCGGTGAATTCCGACCATCCCCGGTCGGACGCGGATGTAATGCCCTTGCACCTAAGATCGAAATCATCGGGATTCGATGCCTGAACCAGCGCTTCCTCGTAACTTATCAAACCCGAACGGAACATTTTCATGATGGATTGATCGAAACTCTGCATACCGTATTGAACTGTTCCCTGTTCAATTAATTCGGTAATAAGAGGAGTTTTCATTTGATCAATTATATATTCGCGTATCGATGCGGTAGCGATTAGCACTTCTACTGCCGGTATACGGCCGGGTCCATCGCTTCGAGGTATCAGTCTCTGGCAAATAATCGATTTCAAGGTTCCGGATAAGAGCAAACGAATCTGCTGATGTTGATGTGGCGGAAAGAACGATATAATACGAGAAATCGTCTCAACCGCGTTCATGGTGTGAAGCGTCGTTAAAACCAGATGGCCGGTATCAGCCGCGGTCAGAGCTATGCCCATCGTATCGGCATCCCGAATTTCGCCAATCAGAATAATATCAGGATCCTGCCTGAACGCGTGCCGCAGAGCTGTCGCGAAACTTTCGGTATCACCGCCGACTTCCCGTTGCGAAATAATCGATTTTTTATCACGATAAATATATTCAATCGGGTCTTCAATAGTTAAAATATTTTCCGCGCGCGAGGAATTGATATGTTCGATCATTGCCGCCAACGTAGTCGATTTACCCGAACCGGTTGTCCCTGTTACGATTATCAGTCCTTTTCTGGCATTGGCGATATCCTTGATCGATTCCGGCAAATTCAACTCTTCAAACGAGGGAATCTGGGTATTGACGTGACGGATAGCAATACCCACCGTACCTCGCTGTTTATATAAGTTAATCCTGAACCTGCCCATTTTTGATATGGATAACGCCAAATCCATCTCTCGCCGTTGATGAAACCTCTGAAGCTGCGTTTCTGTTAGCGCCTGGGATAATATTTTTTCAATATCCTGCGGAACCAGCACCTGGTCATCGGCCGGATATAGTTTGCCGTCAATACGAAGTGTAGGACGCAAGCCTACGCGAATATGCAAATCTGACGCATTGCGCATCAGTAATTGCTGAATCATTTCTTTAAAAGTCATCGAATCCTCCTTCGATGCTAATGAAATAGTATAGGAGACTTGTTATATATCGGCTAATTATGCAGGTTCGATAATTACTAAGGGCTGGCCAAATTGGACCGGCTGGGCATTGTTGACGGGAACTTCGACTACCCGACCATCGTATTCGGATTCGATTTCGTTCATTATTTTCATGGCTTCTATTATACATATCGTCTGTCCCCGGGTAACCCTTTCACCGATTTCGACATATGGCTTCGCGTCCGGGGCCGGAGCGCGATAAAAAGTACCAACCATCGGCGATTTAATTTCCAGAAAATTATCTTTCTGCGCCGGCGGAATATCCGCTTTTATTTCAGCCGCCTGGCCGGGGGCCACCTCAATTACTCTATCGGGAACTGCCTGGCTGACTTGAGGACCACGGTTATGATTATTCCCGTTATTCGAAATTCTTTTTCGAATCCGAACTCTGGTTCCCCAAGAGGAGATTTCAAGTTCGTCTACATCTGATTTTTCAACCAGTCTTATTAAAGCTTTTATTTTTGAAGTCAACATAACGATCTCCGGGATTATAATTCAATTAATTCCTTGGGCAATTTAGTCAGCACTTTATGTCCCTTGTCGGTGATGACCATATCATCCTCAATCCGAACGCCGCCCCAGTTGGGGATATAGATCCCCGGTTCGATTGTCACGACATTGCCTGGTTTCAGAATATCATTGCTTCGCGAACTCAAAACCGGATAGCTGTGAATTTCGCTTAAACCCAATCCATGCCCAAGGCCATGCCCAAAATAATCGCCAAAGCCCTCTTTCGTGATAATGTCTCTGGCAACTTTATCAACATCCCGGGCGGCAATACCGGGACGAGCCGCCCCAATCGCGGCTAACTGAGCCTTAAGCACTATCTCGTATATTTTCTTTTGTTTGACGGAAGCTTTGCCAAGTACGATTGTCCTGGTTATATCTGATGGATAGCCTTCATAAAAACACCCAAAATCAAAAGTAATTAGATCGCCTTTTTTAAATTTTTTATCGGAGGCGGCGCCATGCGGCATGCTCGATCTCTGGCCGGAGGCTATAATGAAATTAAACGACGGCCCATCCGCGCCCTTTTTTAGCATGCGGTATAACATTTCCAGAGCGATTTCCCGTTCTTTCACTCCGGGTTTGACCAGACTCAGTACTTCCTCGAACGCCGATTCGGCAATTTTTATCGCTTTTTTCAATTTGTTAAGTTCGCCATTATCTTTAACAATCGCGATTGATTCGACTATATCCTCAACCGGCACTAAATTGGCCTTGGGAATAAGTTCTTTGATTTTGTTTAAGGTTCTGACTGTCAAATAAGCTGATTCAATACCGACTTTGACTTTTTTATGAAAACAGGGCAATTGAGCCAGTTCGCCGAGTAAATCTCGTTCGGCTATAATGATTTTACAGTGTTTAACTTCCTTACGAGCTTGCACGGTATAGCGAAAATCGGTCATGAAATAAGTCCGCGGCGGAGCGAGAACCAAAAGGCCGTTGGAACCGGAATAGCCGCTTAAATATCTCACATTTGATAGCCTATTGACTATAAGGCAATTCAATTTATTCTTTTTTATTAACGCGTAAGCTTGTTTTAATCTATTCGCCGTCATTATTTTCCCATCTTTTACTTATCATTTCAATCTTTTCTTTATATTTAGCATTATTAGGCTCAATTTTCAACAGCCTTTTATAAATTTTTAACGCTTTTTCGAATTTGCCCTGATCAACGCAAATATCCGCGAACGTGGCTGTTTCAAATAATTCAGATTTCAATCCCCCTGTTTGCCCATGAATGCCGTTATCGATTTCAGCTTGATTTGAGCCGATATCCTGATTATCGCTGTTTTGGTCTAAACCCCGATTTTCGACCGATTGTTTCCCATCTTTTTTATCCAGATCCTCAAGAGGCACGATAGATGTCGAGGATTCATCGGGTTCCTGACCGGGGGCCCCGGCATTATCGATTTCATCGTCATTTGGACTATCAGAAATATCCGATTCGCCGGTATCTGTCAAAGTCGGGAAAATGCTTTCCAAACGCTGCCGGCAATACTCGACTTTCGTTTCCCGGCCCAGCCTGAAATAGACTTCCCCCATCATCGCCCAGGCCGCCGGGTGTTCCGGATCAAGACGTAAAACCGATTGTAATGCTTCCTCGGCGAATCCAAATTCTTCCTGTTCAATATGAGCCCGTGCCTTAACCAAAAAGCAATTGCGATTGGGGCCGAAATGCTCGATAGCATTCAGGCATTTCTCGATCGCGTTTTGCCTCTCACCCGACTCGAGTAATTTCATGGCCTGATAAGCCTCTATATCAGGCGAGCTAACATGTTCTTTATCAGTCACTGTCATAGCACTTCCTTAACCGAGCGCTAAGTATAGCACGGGTCAACATTAATGTCAAGCGAGAAAGCCGTAACTCGTTGCTATATATAATAGTCCGGATTCGCGGTTGGCCGGAATAACACCCAATATCAGGCTAAAAACTCTGACCATACCGGAACTACAGATTAGTTTAATTACCAGACTATAGCTTTTTTTAAAGTAAGATCGCTGGTCACACGAGTAGCGTCATAACCATAATCTTCATCGGCGGTATATATATTCCAGCGATTATCAGCCAGATCAAAAAAAGCTATCCGGCGGCTGTTTGGCGACCAACCGATTAGCCTGTAATCGCCGTTTACGGTGTAAGGAACGGCGACCTGTTTGACGCCCTCAAAACTGCTCGTTACCAAATCAATTACGATAAGTTCGTTTCCGCGTGTCTGCGATATGGCAGCCAGATATTTCCGGTTCGGCGATATAGTCGGGTAACTTAATCCGTAACCTGTTAGAATAGATATATCGCTTAGCGTGTCGACTAAAAACAGATCACCGGAACGAACGACATATAACCTTTGGGCGCCCAGGTCCCAATCCATATAATCGGCCGATGTGTTAATATGATGTAAAAGCCCGCCGGTTTCGCCATCGAATACCAGTATAATGCCGGTATTAACGGCCAATTTCGAACCATCCGTAGACCAGGCCAGTTGAGGATTGCTGCCGGCAGAAATCGTACTCAGACGTAAGGTGTCGAGCGTTTCGGTATCCAATATGTTCAATGCCATATCCGACTGTCCGGTAATTGTATGAATATAGGCCACTTTTGGTTCAGTCGGTGATGCGGCTATTTTGCGAATTCTCTCATTGACAGTCAGTAATGTATACTGTTCCAAAGTCAGCGGATTGACCTTACGTATCGATGATTGAACGTCGGTGGAGGCTATGTACACCAGGGCGCTTCTATTATCAAGCCAGACAGGCTGGTAATCATCGGTGATACTATTGCTGATATTGAAAATCTCGGGCGAATACGCTTCGGTATCTATTAGAAATACCTCCAGATCGGTCTGTGAGGAATCCTCGTAGGCGGTAAACGTGATAATTCCGGAAGTGTAGCCATAGCCATCGGGGTTGGTGGATGTTTCCTTTACGCAGGAAGATATTAGCGAAATTGCTAAAACTAAAGCAATAAACAATACCTTAAGGCGAGTTTTCTGTTTGAAGAATTCCATCATACTATTTACTATTATTTTTAAAAATAGTTCCCCATTCATCAATTCACCACTTATTACAAATCTAATGATTAGACACAATAAAGTAAATAGATGTTAAAATAAAACCGCGGTGGCTAATAACGAGTCCATTACAGGCTTATGTTCTACGAATCTTGCGGTTAGCCGGATTCCTCGCATTGACGATGCTGTTATGTTCGTAACTTATCCAACAGCCTAAGAATCCCCGAACTCGACCGCCCTTTAACAAACGGGATCACTATTACCTTCCCACCGGCGGCTTTCACCTCTTTGGCGCCGACTATATCAGCCAGTTTGTAATCCCCGCCTTTGACAAGTATATCAGGAAGCAATTTCGAAATAATAGCCTGCGGCGTTTCCGCGTCAAACGAGGTGACATAATCGACCATATCCAGATGAGCCATGATGTAGGCGCGATCGGCCAGGCTGATTATCGGACGACCCGCGCCTTTCAGTTCGCGTACGGATTTATCCGTGTTAAGCGCGACTATCAGGATATCGCCCAGCTTTTTGGCTTTGGCCAG